>NZ_JBOGDD010000896.1:0-1680 GCF_050701675.1 Mycobacterium sp.
ACCTGCAACCCGGCGACATCGTGACCTTCTACTCCGATGTGTCGCATGCGGGGATCTACATCGGGGACGGAATGATGGTGCACGCTTCGACCTACGGCACCCCCGTTCGCGTCGCGCCGGTGGATTCGTCGCCGTTCCACAACGCGCGCCGGTACTAGGTCCCCGGCGTGCGCGCAATTTTGAAGGCCGCCGGTCGAGCCGTGCCCGCGCAGGGGATTTCTCGCAGGATCGCCGACGCACGCAACTACTGGTCCGCGTCGTCGGGCGATGCTTGGGCGTCAGACTCTCACTGGCGCAACGGTCTTGGCGAGGAGGCGTGGCTGGAGGTTGGTCGAGACCATCTCGACATCTTTCACCGGTTCGCCACGGGACTCGACCTCCCGTCCAGTCCCGGTCGGGTGATCGAATGGGGCTGCGGCGGCGGTGCGAACGCCGTCGCGTTCGCGCCCATCGCCTCGACTTTCCTTGCCGCCGACGTCGCGCCCGAGAGTGTCACGGAGTGCGTGCGACAGGTTCGGGCGGTCTGCCAGACCCCCGTCGAACCGGTGCACGTCGACATCGAGAATCCCGAGCGGGCCGTGGACGGCCGCGAAGGATCCTGCGACACGTTTGTGTGCCTCTACGTTCTCGAACTCACCGCGGGCCCGGAGGAGGCGCTTCGCATCGTTCGGATCGCCGAGCGGTTGTTGGTCAGCGGTGGACTGGCCTTCATTCAGGTGAAGTACCGGACCGCGATCGCCGTACGCGCGGTCATCGACGCGACTACCGTCGAAACCTGGCCAACATGACGACTTTTGGTATCGACGAGTTTTGGCTACAGGCGATCGACTGTGGCCTGACACCGAAGCTGATCACACTGGTTCCTCGGAACCGGTTGGACGCCCGATACGCCTATTACGCGCTGACCAAACCTTGAACCTCACCCTTGCTGGGTTGGGCTGACCGCGTTCCCGGCCCGCCATTGCTCCCAGGGAATGTTCCAGTCGCCTAGGCCGTCGGTGCCCGGCAGCGTCGGGCCCACCGTGTTGAGGACCTGGACGATGTCGCCGCGCTTGGTGTTGTCGTAAAACCACTGGGCGTTGCTGGTGCTGACGTTGAGGCAGCCGTGGCTGACGTTGCTTCGGCCCTGGCTGTTCACCGACCAGGGTGCGGCGTGAACGTAGATGCCGCTGTACGACATTTGGGTGGCGTACTCGACTTCGAGGCGGTAGCCCTCCGCCGAATTCACCGGGACACCGTACGTCGAAGAATCCATGACGAGTTCGCGGTAGCGATCACCGATGACGTAGGTGCCGTTGTCGGTTGGCGCGCTGTTCTTGCCCATCGAGATCGGCATCGTCTTGACCACTGCACCGTTGACCCGGACGGTCAACGTCTTGGTGGTGTCGTCGGCGGTCGCGATGACCTCGTCGCCCACGGTGAAGCGCGAGGTGACGTCGTCCTGACCGAAGAGGCCGTCGCCGAGGTCGACTCCGTAGGTGTCCACTGTGACGACGATGGCGGTACCTGGCTTCCAGTAGTCCTTGGGCCGCCAACGGACTTCACGGTCACTAAGCCAATAGAACGCGCCCTCGACGGCAGGTTGGCTCATGACGGTGATGGCCTTCTCCGCTGCCGACCGGTCGAGAATGTTCTCGTCGAACCGGATCGCCACCGGCTGACCGACTCCCACCACTTCGC
>NZ_JBOGDD010000897.1:0-2630 GCF_050701675.1 Mycobacterium sp.
GTGTCATTGGGTGTTCAAGGCCACCGCTGCGCGGATGAGCGCCGTGAACGCCGACTCGTCGAGCGTCGTCCTCACCGATGTCGATGGCCCGCCTGGTGTTGCCCTCGAGGCTGGAGTTGAAGAGTCCCTTCGGGTCGTCCAGAGAGGCGCCCTTGGCGAAGGTGAACTTCACTGACCCTTCTTCGGCGGATGCCTGGCCGTTTACGGCGGGGAGGTAGCCGATCTCGTCTGTGTGGCCGGCGTCAGCGGGCCGCTTCTCGTCGGGACGGTTCTGTTGTTCGATGTACTGCTTGATGATTGATAGCGGAGCGCCGCCACAGGAGGCGGCTATGTAGGACGGGGACCAGAAGTGGTTGCCCCACAGGTATTTCCGAACGTGTGTCGGGTATTGCTGGCGTAACCGGCGAGCCGAAGCGCCTTTGAGTCGGTTGACCAACGTCGAGATCGACAGGCTCGGCGGGTAGTGCGCGAGCAGATGCACGTGGTCAGTCTCCCCGTTGAACTCGCGCAGCTCGGCACCGAGGACTGCACAGATGTCAGCCATGAGACGCCTCGCAGGAGCTGAGCATGTCGTCATTGAACACCGGGCGCCGATACTTGGTGAGGAACACCAGGTGCGCATGCAGCGTGTAGAGCGAAGTGCGTCCGCGCTGCACGTCGAACTCAATTCTCGTCGGCACCACAGGCTGACGATGGGTACCGTGTCCGACACGCTGAGCGTGCATCAGGGCTGTCGGTGTGTGCGGTTACGGTTATCGACATGGGCTTGGCCAGCGGCGACGGCAAGGTGCGGTACACCTACCGGCTGCGGCTCTCCGGCCGCGCGCAGCGGTTGTTGTTGGCGGAGTGGGATCGTTGCCGGTGGGTGTGGAATCAGTGCGTGGAGACATCGGATGCCGCGCACCGAGAGTGGCTCCAGACCGGGGTGAAGATGGAATGTGGGCCCGCACAGCTGGATAAGCGGTTGACCGGGTGGCGCGGTGAGTACGAATGGTTGGCCGCCGGGTCCAGTGTGGCCCAGCAGCAGACGATCCGCGATTTCGGGCGGGCACGCGCCAAAGCGCTCAAGGACCGCAAAGACAGGAAACTGCCGGTGCGGCAGCGGCGTGGGATGGCGAGGTTCAAGTCCAAGCACCGTGCGTTACCGAGCCTGAACTACTCGCTGCGCGGGTTCGGGCTCGACGCCCGGGTGGTGAAGCTGGCCGGGGGGATCGTCATACGCCCGGTGTGGTCACGCGAACTACCGTCAGCGCCGTCAAGTGTGCGTGTGTACCGGGATGCGCTGGGCCGGTGGTGGTGCTCGTTCGTCGTTCCCCAACCCCAGACGCCTCCAGCACCGCAGACGGGTCGCTCGATCGGGATCGATTGGGGCGTGAGCGAGGTGGCGACCACGACCAGCGACGCCCATGATCTGGCTCACCACCAGTACGGGCGCAGCGCGGCTGCCAAGCTGGCCGGGTATCAGCGGATGATGGCACGGCGGCGGCCCGCGAAGGGGGTGCCCGCTTCGCGTGGCTACAAGGCCGCCAAACGCGCGGCGGCCAAGCAACACGCCCACGTCGCCGCGCAGAGGGCCGATACGGGCCGTAAATGGTCCAAGGCGGTCGCCACCGATTTCGATCGAATTGCCGTTGAAGATTTCCGGCCCAAGTTTCTGGCGAAGTCGACGATGGCGCGCAAAGCTGCCGACAGCGCGGTCGCGGCCACCAAACGTGCGTTGATCGAGCAGGCCGGCAAGCGTGGCCGCCAGTTGGTGCTCGTCGACCCGAAGTACACCACCACTGACTGCGGGAACTGCGGTGCGAGAGCCAAACGCCGCCTGCCGCTGTCGCAACGCACCTACCGGTGCGAGTCATGCGGACATGTCGCGCCACGCGACAAGAACTCCGCGCACGTCATGCTCAACCGGGCTGGTTTCAACCCGGCTGGTGTCGAGGGCACAAGACCTGATCGCTCACCGAGCGACCAGGCAGCCTGAGCCAGGAATCCCGATCGTTCACGATCAGGAGGATTCAACTTGTCCTTGTACGTCTCACGTGCAAAGCATTCCGTCGTGGTACCACGTCGGAACGCCCCTCCACTTCCACTGCTCTTCCACGTCGGGGTCGGCCCGCTTGATGAGCTCGCGCAGACGGGCCAGGGTATCGCCGCGCCAATCGGGCAGCTCCCTGATGCGGGCGTCGATCAGCTCCGACGGCGAGGCCGTTCCGGTGTCCTTCGTCATGGCTAACGCACCTCCTGGATGCGGATCATCGTGCCCGCGGGATCGCGGACTGCGCAGTCGCGCACCCCGTACGGCTGCTCGATCGGTTCTTGGACGATCTCGGTGTCGCCGGCCTGCAGCCGCTCGAAGGTGCCGTCGAGGTCCTTGGTGGCCAGCACGATGATCGCGAAGGTGCCCTTGGCCATCATCTCGGCGATGAGGCGTCGCTCGTCGTCGGTGATGCCGGGGTCGGCGGCGGGCGGATGCAGGACGATCGACGTGGCGGGCTGGTTCGGAGGGCCGACCGTGATCCAGCGCATCTTGCCGCCTCCGACGTCGAGGCGGACCTCGAAGCCAAGGACGTCGCGGTAGAAGGCGAGCGAGGCCTCCGGATCGTCGTGCGGGAGGAAGGTGTTGTGAATCGTGA
>NZ_JBOGDD010000898.1:0-6757 GCF_050701675.1 Mycobacterium sp.
CTGCTGGTGGGAACCGCGGTTCTGTACATGTGGGGTCTCGGCTCGTCGGGCTGGGCCAACAGCTATTACGCGGCCGCGGCTCAGGCTGGCACCCAGGACTGGAAGGCATTGCTGTTCGGGTCGCTCGACTCCGGCAATGCCATCACCGTGGACAAGCCGCCTGCCGCGATGTGGGTCATGGGTTTGTCCGGCAGGCTGTTCGGGTTCAACGAGTTCACGATGCTGTTGCCGGAGGCCCTGATGGGCGTCGGCGCGGTCGCGGTGCTCTACCTGACCGTCCGGCGCAGCAGCGGCCCGTCGGCGGGCCTGATCGCAGGCTTGGTGTTGGCGCTGACGCCGGTGGCGACGTTGATGTTCCGATTCAACAACCCCGACGCGCTGCTCGTGCTGCTGCTGGTGGTGGCGGCCTACTGCACCGTTCGTGCCATCGATGCGAGCAGCGTGCGGCGGATGTCGATGTGGATGGCGTTGACGGGCGCCGTCGTCGGGTTCGCATTCCTCACCAAGATGCTGCAGGCGTTCCTTCCTCTGCCGGGTTTCGCCCTGGCGTTCCTCGTCGCCGCACCATTCGGGTTCTGGAAACGATTGGGCGCGTTGCTCGTCGGGGGAGCGACGATGATCGTGTCCGCCGGCTGGTACATCGCGTTGGTCAGCCTGTGGCCTGCTGACTCGCGGCCGTACATCGCGGGCTCCACCGACAACAGCCTGTTGCAGTTGGCGTTCGGCTACAACGGAATCGAGCGGATCGCCGGAAACGAAGGTGGCGGTCCCGGTTCGGGAGGCCCCGGTCCCCACATGGGCGGCGGCATGAACCTGTTCTTCGGTGGCGACCCCGGCATCGGTCGGCTCTTCGGGCCGTCGATGGGCGTCGAGGCGTCCTGGCTGTTGCCCGCGGCCCTCATCGGGTTGGTGGTCGGGCTGTGGCTGACCTGGCGCGCACCGCGCACCGATCGGGTCCGGGCGGGGTTGTTGCTGTGGGGCGGTTGGCTCTTGGTGACGGGCGCGGTGTTCAGCTTCATGGCCGGAACCGTCCACCCGTACTACAACGTCGCGCTCGCCCCCGGAGTCGCCGCGGTGGTCGGAATCTCGGTGGCGCAGCTCGTCAAGCGCCGGGAATCGTTGATTCCGCGCCTGGTCCTCGCCGTCATGCTCGCGGCCACCGGGGTGTGGTCCTTCCTGCTGCTGAACCGAACACCGGAGTGGTGGCCGGCGATCCGCTGGGTGGTGCTCATCGGTTCGATCCTGATCGCTCTGGTGCTCGCGGTGCGCGCACACCGGCTGGGCAAGGCCACTGCGGCGGTCGTCGTCGCGGCGGCGATCTTCGGGCTCGGTGGCTCGGCGGCGTTCTCGATCTACAACGCCGCGAGTGTGCACAGCGGCCCCGGCACGATGTCAGGACCGCAGAAGGCGGGCGGCTTCGGCGGGCCTGGTGGACCCGGCAAGCCAGGCGGGTTCGGTGGACCCGGCCGTGGCGGTGACAATGCGGAGGTCGCGGAGTTGATCACCGGGGCGGACAACCGTTGGGCCGCAGCCGCAATCGGCTCGATGTCGGTGAGTGACCTCGAGCTGAAGACCGGAACCTCGCTGATGGCGATCGGCGGCTTCACCGGTGGTGATCCGTCGCCGACACTGGCTCAGTTCCAGCAGTACGTCGCCGACGGACAGGTGCGGTACTTCCTGGCCGACTCGGGTCATGGTGGCCCCCCGGGACACCGGACCGGCTCCGCGGGTGACATCACCGCATGGGTGGAGAAGACCTTCACCAAGAAGGACGTCGGCGGCACCACTGTCTACGACCTGGAGTCCAAGGCGTGACGACGGGGTGACGCTGGTTGGAATCAGCCCGATTCGCATCGTCGGAATCTGGGTACCGCCCGACTAGCGTCACCACCGCCCCACGCGAACGCCAGGAGGATCCCGTGTCAGTGACCGACGAGTACCTCGAGAACAACGAGCTGTACGCCGCGTCGTTCAGTGGTCCATTACCGCTGCCACCGAGCAAGCACGTCGCAGTCGTCGCCTGCATGGACGCGCGCCTGGACGTCTACCGGATCCTCGGACTCGCCGATGGCGAGGCGCACGTGATCCGAAACGCGGGTGGGGTCGTCACCGACGACGAGATCCGCTCCCTGGCGATCAGTCAGCGACTGCTGGGCACCAAGGAGATCATCCTCATCCACCACACCGACTGCGGCATGCTGACCTTCACCGACGATGGCTTCAAGCAGACCATTCAGGACGAAATCGGCCTCAAGCCCGAGTGGGCGGCCGAGGCCTTCCAGGACGTCGAGGAAGACGTTCGCCAGTCGCTGCGCCGCATCGAGGCCAGCCCGTTCGTCACCAAGCACGAGTCGCTGCGCGGGTTCGTCTTCGACGTGGCGACCGGCAAGTTGAACGAGGTCACCCTCTAGCGATTTCGGCGCGCTTTTCCGCGCTCAGTACGGGTTTCCGCGCCCAAATCAGCCCACCTTGTAGGTCGCGATTGCCTTCGCGACCAACTCGCCGTCGGGCGTCACGACGTCGACGTCGCAGTTGACCAAGGTCCGGCCGCGGCGCAACGCTCGGCCGACGCCGATCACGTCGGTCGCGCGGGCCGGGGTCAGGAACTGCATCGCCATCGACACCGTCACCCCGCGCAAGGAGTGGGCGGCCTCGACGCCGGCCCAGGCCGCGGCCATCACGGTGACGTCGGCCAGGGCGGCGATGGCGCCGCCGTGCACCATGTCTCCCACCGTGGTGTTGGACGGATCCCACGGCAGCCGTAGCCGCACCTCGGCGGTGTCCAGCGACTCAGCCACGATGCCGAGTTTCGCCACGAACGGGGACTGCGGGATGAACTGCGCCATGACCTCGGCGCCGGTGGGAGTCGACATGACGCCATGGTGTCTGCTCCGCCGGCGCGTTTCAATTACCCACCGGGTAAGCGACCCTGGGCACGCCGATCGTCGCTTCCGGTTCGTTGACACGTCGACGTGCCGCCGGTTACATTCCTGGGCATGATCGCAATTCTGGCTAACTCTACCAACTTAATGGGGAAGCCATGACCCTGATTCAGGGCGTCGACCAGCCGTCGGGAGGCCGTTACGAGCTGAGCCATCTGCGCTCTCTCGAAGCCGAGGCCATCCACATCATTCGCGAGGTCGCGGCTGAGTTCGAGAAGCCCGTGCTGCTGTTCTCCGGCGGCAAGGACTCCATCGTCATGCTGCACCTGGCAATCAAGGCATTCCGGCCGGGGCGCCTGCCGTTCCCCGTGATGCACGTGGACACCGGCCACAACTTCGACGAGGTGCTGGCCGCCCGCGACGAGTTCGTCGCCGAGTCAGGGGTGCGACTCGTCGTCGCCAAGGTGCAGGACGACATCGACGCAGGGCACGTCGTCGAGACCATCCCGTCGCGCAACCCGATGCAGACCTTCACGCTGCTGCGTGCCATCCGGGAGAACAAGTTCGACGCTGCCTTCGGAGGCGCCCGCCGCGACGAGGAGAAGGCCCGCGCCAAGGAGCGGGTGTTCAGCTTCCGTGACGAGTTCGGCCAGTGGGACCCCAAGTCGCAGCGCCCCGAGCTGTGGAACATCTACAACGGCAGACACCGCAAGGGTGAGCACATCCGGGTCTTCCCCCTGTCGAACTGGACCGAGTTCGACATCTGGTCCTACATCGGCGCCGAGAAGATCAAGCTGCCGTCGATCTACTACGCGCACCGGCGTCAGGTGTTCCTGCGTGACGGCATGTTCCTGGCCGTACACAAATACCTGCAGCCGCGCAAGGATGAAGAGATCATCGAGAAGACCGTGCGGTTCCGCACCGTCGGTGATGTCACCTGCACCGGCTGTGTCGAGTCGTTGGCGGGCACGGTGTCCGAGGTGATCGCCGAGACCGCGGTGTCGCGGCTGACCGAACGCGGGGCGACCCGCGCCGACGACAGAATTTCCGAAGCAGGCATGGAAGACCGCAAGCGAGAGGGCTATTTCTGATGAGCGCTTGCGCGAAGAGGAGAGGGCAGAGTTGATGGCAACGTTGCTCAGGCTCGCGACCGCGGGTTCGGTGGACGACGGCAAGTCGACGCTCATCGGCCGACTGCTGTTCGACTCCAAGGCCGTCATGGAGGACCAGCTGGCGTCGGTCGAGCGCACGTCGAAGGAGCGTGGACACGACTACACCGACCTGGCTCTGGTGACCGACGGCCTGCGGGCGGAGCGCGAACAGGGCATCACGATCGACGTGGCATACCGCTACTTCGCCACACCCAAGCGGAAATTCATCATCGCGGACACTCCGGGACATACGCAGTACACCCGCAACATGGTCACCGGGACGTCGACGGCGCAGTTGGCGATCGTCCTCGTCGACGCGAGGCACGGCCTGCTGGAACAGTCGCGGCGGCACGCGTTCCTGGCGTCGTTGCTCGGCATCCAGCACATCGTGCTTGCCGTCAACAAGATGGACCTCGTCGACTGGGATCAGGAGCGCTTCGAGAAGATCCGCGACGACTTCCACGAGTTCGCCGCCCGCCTCGACGTACACGACGTGACGTCGATTCCGTTGTCGGCGCTCAACGGCGACAACGTGGTGACCAAGTCGGAGCTCACTCCCTGGTATGAGGGGCCTGCACTGCTCAGCCACCTCGAAGAGGTCTACATCGCAGGCGACCGCAACCTGGTCGACGTGCGGTTCCCCGTCCAGTACGTCATCCGGCCGCAGACCCACGAGCACGCCGACCACCGCAGCTATGCGGGCACGGTGGCCAGTGGTGTGATGCGCCCCGGCGACGAGATCGTGGTGCTGCCAACGGGTAAGTCCAGCCGCATCACCGCGATCGAGGGCCCCACCGGACCCCTCGAAGAGGCCTTCCCGCCCATGGCGGTCTCGATCAGCCTCGCCGACGACATCGACATCTCCCGCGGCGACATGATCACCCGTGCCAACAACCAACCGCACGCCGTTCAAGACTTCGACGCGACGGTCTGCTGGATGGCCGACGAAGCGGCGTTGGAGCCCGGCCGCGAGTACGTCATCAAGCACACCACCAGGACCACCAGGGTCAGGGTGACGGCACTGGACTACCGGCTCGACGTCAATACGCTGCACCGCGACAAGGGCGCAACGGCGTTGAAGCTCAACGAACTCGGTCGTGTCACGCTGCGCACCCAGGTGCCGCTGCTGCTCGACGAATACTCCCGCAACGCGGCCACTGGATCGTTCATCCTGATCGACCCCGACACCAACCGCACCGTCGCCGCAGGCATGGTGCGCGATACCACCCCCGCCGCGACCCGCGCGGCCAGCCCCAACGCGGTGCGCCATCAGAACCTGGTCACCGCACAGGATCGGCTGTCCAGGGGTAGCACGGTGTGGTTCACCGGCCTTTCGGGTTCGGGTAAGTCGTCGGTGGCGATGCTCGTCGAGCAGAAACTACTCGAAAGCGGCCGTCCCGCTTACGTTCTCGACGGTGACAATCTTAGACACGGGCTGAATGCGGACCTCGGTTTCTCGATGGCCGACCGTGCGGAGAATCTCCGCAGGCTGGCTCACGTCGCGACGTTGCTCGCCGACTCGGGACAGATCGTGCTGGTGCCGGCCATCAGCCCGCTCGAGGAGCATCGGGCGCTCGCCCGCAAGGTCCACGTCGACAAGGGCTACGACTTCTTCGAGGTTTTCTGCGACACTCCGCTCGAGGATTGCGAACGTCGTGACCCCAAGGGCCTCTATGCGAAGGCCCGTCGCGGCGAGATCACGCACTTCACCGGGATCGACAGCCCGTACCAGCGCCCCAAGAATCCCAATCTGCGCCTGACCCCGGATCTTTCGGTCGATTACCTGGCCCAGCAGGTCATCGATATGATCACTCCTCGATGAGCGATCACGAACTGGCCGCGCGCCTCGCGACCGAAGCCGGTGTACTGCTGCTCGAGGTTCGCGCCGAGCTTGCCGGCGCCACTGGGGCCGAGCGAAAGGACGCCGGGGACAAGCGTTCTCACCGCTTCCTGATGGAGGCGCTGGCCGCCGAGCGGCCCGACGATGCGGTGCTGTCCGAGGAGGCGACCGAAGAAGAGAAGGCGAACTCTGCCCGGCTGACCGCCGAGCGGGTGTGGATCGTCGACCCCCTCGACGGCACCAGGGAGTTCTCCGAACTCGGTCGCGAGGACTGGGCAGTACACGTCGCCCTCTGGCAGTCCGGCGAGCTGGTTGCCGGCGCGGTCGCCCTTCCCGCCCAGGGCGTGACACTTGCGACGCCGGACGTCGCGGCCCCACCCGCCGCGCCTGCGACGCCTCGGATCGTCGTGTCGCGCACCAGGCCACCCGCGGTGGCGCTGGCGGTACGTGATGCCCTCGACGGTGTCCTGGTCGAAATGGGTTCGGCGGGAGCCAAGGTCGCGTCCGTCGTGCAGGGGATCGCCGACGTCTACGTGCATGCCGGTGGACAGTACGAGTGGGATTCGGCCGCGCCCGTCGCGGTCGCCCGCGCCGCCGGGCTCTACACGTCGCGCATCGACGGCTCGCCGCTGCGCTACAACCAGGCCGACGTCTACGTGCCGGACCTGATCGTCTGCAGGCCGGAGTTGGCCGATGCCGTGCTGGCGGTCACGACCGCGGTCTGACTGGCATCCCAGGAACCGGAGGGTCGCCGACGCCAGGGCAGGCGTCGACCAGGTCGTGTGCGGCGGTCATCGTTTGGTTCCAGCCACGGAAGAACTCTTGGCGAGGCGGTACGGCGGGGTCGGTGACGCCGATCTGACTGCCGCTGATCAGGTCGAGCC
>NZ_JBOGDD010000899.1:0-12222 GCF_050701675.1 Mycobacterium sp.
GCCCAGTTCGCGGATCGCCCGGCAACCCCGCTCGAGCATCACCAGCATCATGTCGTCACCGCGTTCGGTGGAGATGGCGAACGCGCAGCCGAGCGTGGTGAGCAGGGGCACCTGCAGCATGCCGACCCGGTAGTCGCGCCAGCACGTCTCGCGGTCGTAATCCGTGATGCCGTAACCCAACAGCTCCGAGTGGTAGGCGGTGACCAGATCCTGGTCTGTCTGTGACCGCGCCTCGGGAAGCAGGCTGGTGCCCGTGAAGTAGGCCAGGTCGCGGGCGGGCAGACCGACCCCGAGGGTCTGCCAGTCGACGACGGTGACCTTGGTTCGGTCGGGATCGAAGAGCATGTTGTCGAGCCGGTAGTCGCCGTGCATCAGCGAGAATCGTTGCCGGTCGGCCATCAACCAGGGGGTGGCCATCGACATGGCCTCGGTCGCGGTCTCGCGGTCCTCGGCCGTCATGCGCGAGCCGAGCCGGTCGAGGGTGATCTGCGTCGCCATCACCGCGATGTCGCCGAGGCCCTTGATGGCGTCCTCGCTCGCCAGTGACATGGCCAGGCCGGGGAAGTCGGTCCACTTGGGGTCGCACCAGGTGGGTCCGTGCAGGCCCGCCAGTGCCCGTACGCCCAGCTCTGCCTCGACTGCGGTACATCCGCCGATCTGGTCACCCTGGACGGCGGGCGCCGCATCGGCGAGCAGCAGGACGAAATCGCCGCCGTCGTCGGAGATCTCGCAGTGGTAATGGCGGGGGATCGGTACCCGGACCACGTCGGCGACCTCGGTGTAGAACGCGTGCTCGGACCGGTACCCCAGCGCCACCCGCTCCCGCACCGCGTCGTCCTGCGACGACAGCTTGATGGCGAACGTGGTCGGCAGGTCGGTCGGCTCGGGCCCGTAGCCCACCGACAGGCGGTAGGTGGCACCCGTCTGGCCGGTGCCGATCGGAGTCACCTCGACCGAGCGAACCTCGCTCTGCAACACGGACTCCAACCACTGCGGCGTCACGTCCGTTGGGCTGCGGGGGATGGACGGGGCCGGAGGCAGGGGCCTGGTCATGAGGCCGGACACTAATCGGCGTTCTGACAGCTGTCAACGATCTCTGACAGGAGTCAGGAGGGGTACCGACGCGGAGTGAAGACGCGGTCACCTGCACCGAGCGACTGCCACTGGGTCTGCGACGACCCGACGATGAGCAGACACCGCATGTCGACGTCCTCGGGGGCCAGATCGCCCAACCGGACCACCTTGACCTCCTCGCGGGGTCCCGACACGTCGCGGCCGATGACGACGGGGGTGCCCGGATCGCGGTGTTCCAGCAGCAGGTCGCGCATGGCGCCGACCTGCCAGGTGCGGGTCTTCGACGCCGGGTTGTAGATCGCCAGGACCAGATCGGCCGCCGCGGCGGCGCGCAACCGATCGACGATCACGTCCCATGGCTTGAGCCGGTCGGACAGCGAGATCACTGCGTAGTCGTGCCCCAGCGGCGCGCCGACCCGGCTCGCGACGGCCTGGGCCGCCGTCATCGCGGGGATCACCCTGACGTCGACGCCGGGCCACTGCTCGGCCTCCTCGAGAACGGCCGTCGCCATCGCGAACACCCCTGGGTCACCGGAGGACACCACGGCGACCGCGCGGCCCTGCTGCGCCAGCGTGCACGCCAACCGGGCGCGGGCCGGCTCGTCGGTGTTGTCGCTCGGATGGTGGGTCTGACCGACGCGGGCCGGGACCCGGTCCAGGTAGGGGCCATAGCCGATGAGGTCGGTCGCGGCGGTGAGCTCACGGCGCGACTGAGGGGTCATCCAGTCCACGTCGCCTGGCCCGAGGCCGACGACGGCGACGCTTCCGACGGGATCCTTGCGGGCCGTCATCCCCGGCAGCATGGCCAGCGAGAAGTAGGGCACCGTCGTCTCGTCGACCTCGCCGGCCGGAAGCACCCGCTGCTGCGGTGTGCTCGCGCGTTCGACGTAGTACGCCTCGTCGAGCCTGCCGATGGAGGAAAGGACCTCCCGCACAGCCGGATACGAGCGCCCGAGCTTCATCACCACGGCGGCGTCGCTGTCGATCAGGCGCCGCCGGAGCTCGTCAGGTGCCAGGGTGCCCGGCAGGATGGTCAACACCTCGTCGCCCTGGACGAGCGGTTGCCCGGTGGCTGCCGACGCGGCGCTCACCGACGTCACCCCAGGCACGATGACGGCCTTGAACCGCTCCGTCAGTCGGGTGTGCATGTGCATGTACGAGCTGTAGAACAGCGGGTCACCCTCGGCCAGCAGCGCCACGTCGCGGCCCTCGTCCAGGTGAACGGCGATGCGTTCGGCGGCAAGGGCGTAGAAGTCCTCCATCGCCCCCGCGTAGCCGCCTGGGTGATCGGTGGCCTCGGTGGTGACCGGGTAGAGCAGGTGCTCCTCGATCTGACCGGGCCGCAGATAGGGCTCGGCGATGGCCCGTGCGATGCTCCGGCCGTGCCGGGCGCTGTGATAGGCGACGACGTCGGCCTCGCCGATCACGCGGGCCGCCTTGACCGTCACCAGCTCTGGATCGCCTGGCCCCAGCCCGACGCCCCACAGCGTTCCCCTCGTGCTCATTCGCGTTCGCTCGCGATCGCGTTGACGGCCGCGGCTGCCATCGCACTGCCCCCGCGTCTTCCGGTCACGACGAGATAGTCCATGCCGCGCGGGTTTTCGATCAGTTCCTGCTTGGACTGCGCCGACCCGACGAACCCGACCGGACCGCCGAGGACGGCGGCAGGCACCGGTGCGCCGTCGTCGAGGAGTTCGAGCAGCCGGAACAGGGCGGTGGGGGCGTTGCCGATCGCCACCACCGCGCCACCGAACCGGTCGGCCCACAGGTCGACGGCCGCAGCGGACCGCGTGCTGCCCAGTCGCGCGGCGAGGTCGGCCGCCCCAGGGTCGGCGACGAGCGACACCACTTCATTGTCGGCGGGGAGCCTCGACCGCGTGATGCCCGCGGCGACCATCGATGAATCGCACAGCACGGGCGCTCCCGCGGCGAGGGCGCGGTGAGCTGACGAGACGGCGCCTGCGGTGAAGGCGACGTGCTCGGCGACGTCCACCTGGCCACAGGTGTGGATCAGCCGGACCACGACCCGCGAGACGTCGTCGGGAAACCGGGCCAGATCGGCCTCGGCGCGGATCGTCGCGAACGACTGCCGGTAGATCTCGGCTGCGTCGCGGATGTAGTCGAGCACCCGATCACCCTACGGGTGACGCGGCTCGTAGCCGTTCGCGGTCGCCACCAGCACCTGACCGGTCGATGGGCTTCCGCACGCCCGATCGCAACCGACGTAGTGCCGGTGAATCCTCTCCTCGGCGCCGTCGACGTCGAACACCGCCCGCGCGGCGTCCTGACGGACGTCGGTGGCCGAGTGTGCGCATCCGGGACTTCCCGTGCAGGCGCTGACGTCCAGCCACGGTGAGTTCTCGTCGAACACCAACCCGAGCGGGGCGAGCACCCGCAACGCGGCGTCGGCGACCCCGTCGGCGAGGTCGCAGATCAGGACCGAACGCCACGGCGTGATCACGAGCGGGGCGTTCACCGCCGCCAGGTATTCGGCGACCCGCGCCTTCAGGACGCCGAGGGGGATGGCGCCGCCGAGCGTGACCCGTCCGTCGTCCTGCTGGATCCACCCGACCGGAGGCCGCGTCACGGCGGGCCAGGTGGCACCCGGCTCGGCGGTGCGCGACAGTCCGACCAGGAGGGGCTCGACATCGGTGAGTTCACCTGCGCGCCAAGCATTTCCGCGCACTCGATTGAATTTCTCCGCCACGTCGACGAGTGTCGACACGACGTCGTCGGTGCGAATGCCGGTGTCGACGCCCGCCACCAGCAGGGCCGCCGTGTGGTCGTCGAGGAGGTGGGCGCCGACGTCGGCCCCAAGCCCGGACACGTCGCCGCGCCCGTCGTCGATCGAAAACCAGAACCGGCCGGGCAGGGTGGCGAGCTCGCCGCTGGCCTGGATCGCGGCATCGAGTTCGCGCACCAGATCACGGACGTCCGCGCGCCCGCCGTCACGACCGGTCAGTGGAGACGCCACGACGTTGCGGACGCGTTCGTGGCTGTTGGACGGCAGCAGACCCGCATCGGCGATTGCGTCGGCCAGCGCCGCGGGGTCGGTGATACCCCGGATCTGGACGTTGCCGCGCGACGTCAGTTCCATCGTCGAGGAGCCGAACCGGTCGGCGACCAGCGCGAGCGCCTCCAGCTGGTACGCGTCGATCATCCCGCCTGGCAGGCGCACCCGGGCCAGCGCGCCGTCGGCCGCCTGATGAACCTGAAGCGCGCCGGGGCACGCGTCGTCATCGCGGGAGCGGGGCACCCATCTACGGTACGGCGACCAGACGGGCCGGCGCCACGACCTCCGAGTAGTGCGACGCATCGCCGGTGATGACGCGGCTCGGCGTGCCGTGCACGTCGACTGGGATGTCACCTGCCAGGGTGATCCGGCTCAGGCGACGGTACTGGTCGTCGTAGTCGGAGACGGCGTAGTGCTGGGTGGCTCGGTTGTCCCAGATGGCGAGGTCACCCGGCTGCCAGTTCCAGCGAATTGTGTTCTCCAGCTTGGTGACCCGCGCCTGGAGTAGCTGAAGAAGCGTCGTCGACTCCGTCGATCCCAGCCCGACGAAGCGCTTGACGAAGTGACCGAGCAGCAGGACCCGCCGTCCCGTCTCGGGGTGGACCCGGACCACGGGATGTTCGGTCTCGTAGATGTCGGAGACGAACTCCTCGCGGTACTGGCGGACGGTGTCCTCATCCGGTCGCTGGGACTCGGCCTGAACTTCTGCGAAGTCCTTGATGTAGTCGTAGTCGTTGGTGTGCACCGCCCACAGGTTCTCGACGAGGGCCCGCAGTGGGGGCGGCAGCTGGTCGTAGGCGGCCTCGGTCGACGCCCACGTCGTGGTCCCGCCGTACTCGGGCAGCGTGATGGCCCGCAGCAGTGAGGCCTTCGGGATGCGGTCGACGAACGTGACGTCGGTGTGCCAGGAGTTGGCCTTGTCGTAGCGGGAATCGATGGGCAGTATGTCGGCGCCGCGCGACGTCACCGTCGGATGCGCGATCGTGGGCGTCCCGAGGGTCTTGGCGAAGGCGAGCTGGCTCTCGTCGTCGAGGTGCTGCTGATCGCGGAAGAAGATCACCTTGTGCTTCAGGAGCGCGTCGTTGATCGCCTCGACGGTGGAGGTGTCGAGGTCGCCGTCGAGGCGCACGCCGTCGATGCGCGCTCCGATGTTGGCGCCGAGCTTGACGACGACTGGGGAATTGGACATGGCTCAATTGCCGCACAATCCGGTCGTCCTGGCCAGTTTTTGGCTGACGCAGATTCTTTCTTGCCGCCTCGCCCGCAGGAAAAATGTCCGATCCCGTCAATTGTCGAGATCGGCGGGCGTAGCGTCGGCTCATCCGCAGGGCGGGAGGGGTCCGCGTGATGAAGGCTGGGGAGACGCCGACGGTGGCGATCATCGGTGCCGGGATGTCGGGTATCTGCATGGCCGTGAAGCTTCAGGGCGCGGGCATCGACACCTTCACGATCTTCGAGAAGGCCGACGAGGTCGGTGGGACGTGGCGTGACAACACCTACCCGGGACTCACCTGTGACGTGCCCTCGCGCTTCTATGCGTATACGTTCCGTCCCAACCCGGCCTGGTCGCGCTTCATGCCGTCGGGTGCGGAGATCCAGTCCTACTTCCGCACGGTGGCCGAGGAGTGGGGCCTGCGTCAGCACATCCGATTCGGAACCGAGGTCACCGCGGCCCGCTACGACGACGGCAGGTGGCGGGTCACCACGGCCGCAGGCGAGGAGGCCTTCGACGTCCTGGTCACGGCGACCGGGGTGTTACGCGTGCCGCGCTACCCGGACGTCGAGGGCCTCGAGACGTTCTCGGGTGCCACATTCCATTCGGCCCGGTGGGATCATTCGATCTCATTGCACGACAAGCGGATCGGATTGATCGGCACGGGTTCGACGGGGGTGCAGATCACCTCGGCGCTCGGCGGCAACGTGCGTCGGCTCGAGATCTTCCAACGCACGCCACAGTGGGTGTGCCCGACGCCCAACTTCCGCTACCGGCGGCACACCAAGGCGGCCCTGAGGCGGTGGGCCGTGCTGAACGGGTTCGCCTACAAGTTCTGGCAGGGTTACTTCGAGAAGGTCTTCGGCCGCGCAGTCGTCGAACCGTGCTGGCAGCGACGTCTGGTCGCGAGGCTGTGCCGGTGGAATCTGCGGCTGTCCGTGCGCGATCCCGAGTTACGCAGAAGGCTCACCCCCGACTATCAGGCCATGTGCAAGAGGCAGGTGGTCGCGGGGCACTACTACCAGGCGATTCAGCGTCCCGGCGTCGAGGTCGTGACGGACGCCATCGACCACGTCGAGGCGCGGGGAGTCGTCACCGCCGACGGGACCCTGCACGAACTGGACGTGTTGGTGCTGGCGACCGGTTTCGACGCCCGCGCGTACGTCCGCCCGATGGACGTCGTAGGCGAGGGCGGCCTGACCCTTGCGCAGGCCTGGGCGGGCGGAGCCAGGGCTTACCGGTCCGTCGCGGTGCCCGGGTTTCCCAACATGTTCATGTTGATGGGCCCGCACTCGCCGATCGGGAACCAGTCGCTGGTCCCGATCGCCGAGGATCAGGCCGACTACGCCGTGTGGTGGATCAAGCGGATCGCCGACGGTCGGGTGAGTTCGGCCGCGCCGACGGAAGTGGCCACCAAGGTTTACAACGAGGAGATGAAATCTGCCATGCCACAGACGGTTTGGCTGACCGGTTGCTCCAGTTGGTATCTGGGCGAGGACGGACTTCCCGAGCTGTTCCCATGGCGCCCCGGCCGGCATCGGGCGCTGCTCCGGGCGCCGGACACGCGAGACTTCGACGTTCGCACCACCTGAGGAGTGACCTACGTCACCTCCGATGCAAGTGTGTTCCGTCCCACACGAAACCGCCGAAAACGGTACCGCCGGTACTAGCTTCCTTTCTGAACCTCCGTTTGCCGGCTACTCCACGAGGCAGGCGGGTGACTCGGGAGGAACCACATGTTCGGACTCGTCGCATTCGCGGCCTTGGTAGTGCTGCTGCTCGCGATCCTCGGTCTTCCCTACCGGGACTCGTGGTACGGCCGGTGGGGCAATTACGACCGCTGATCAGGCGTACCGCACCGAGCTGACCGCGGTCGAGGCCGGTGCGGTACGAATGGTGGGTGCACCAGCCCACCGTTCTACTGCTGTCCACGTCGGATACCGACCTGATGACGGCCAGGGCCAGCGGCGCACGCTACCGGTGGGTGAACCCGTCCCGGCTCGTCGACGGTGAGCTCGACTCCTTGCTGGACGGGGCCGACGTCGTGGTCGTGCGGATCCTCGGCGGGTACCGCAGCTGGCAGGACGGCATCGACACCGTGGTCGGCACTGGTGTCCCCACCGTCGTCCTCAGCGGGGAACAGTCGCCCGACGCCGACTTGATGAGCCACTCGACGGTGCCCGCGGGCGTGGCGCTGCAGGCGCACGTCTACCTGGCCCAAGGTGGGGTGACGAACCTCCGCCAGCTCCACGCCTTCCTCAGCGACACCCTGCTGATGACGGGCTTGGGTTTCGCCCCGCCAGAGTCAACCCCCCGCTGGGGTGTGATGGAGCGGCCTGCTCCTGCGGCCGGCGGCCCGCGGATCGCCGTCCTCTTCTATCGCGCGCAGCAGCTGGCGGGCAACACGGCCTACGTCGAGGCGTTGTGCCAGGCGATCGAGGCGGCCGGCGGCCAGGCGGTGCCGGTGTACTGCGCGTCGTTGCGCACTCCCGAGTCCGATCTGCTCGAGCTTCTCGGCACCGTCGACGCGATGGTGACGACGGTGCTGGCGGCTGGTGGCGCGGTTCCGGCGACGGTGGGCGCGGGTGGCGACGACGACACCTGGAACGTCGCGCACCTCGCCGCGTTGAACATTCCCATCCTGCAGGGACTGTGCCTGACGTCGTCAAGGGATCAGTGGAGCGATAACGACGACGGCATGAGTCCGCTCGACGTCGCGACGCAGGTGGCCGTGCCCGAGTTCGACGGCCGGATCATCACGGTTCCGTTCTCGTTCAAGGAGATCGACGACGAGGGCCTGATCTCCTACGTCGCCGATCCGGAGCGCTGCGCCAGGGTCGCGGGCCTCGCGGTCCGTCAGGCCCGGCTGCGCCACGTAGCCAACCGGGACAAGCGGGTCGCGCTCGTGTTCTCCGCGTACCCGACGAAGCACGCGCGCATCGGCAACGCGGTCGGCCTCGACACGCCTGCCAGCGCCGTCTCGCTCCTGCGTGCGATGCGCGACGCCGGTTACCAGATAGGTGAGGTGCCCGGCGTAGACGCCCAGGACGGTGACGCGCTGATCCACGCGCTGATCGAACGTGGCGGCCAGGACCCCGATTGGCTGACCGAGGGACAGCTGGCAGGCAACCCGATCCGGGTGTCCGCGAAGGACTATCGGAAATGGTTCGCCACGCTGCCCGCCCAGCTCGCCGACGCCGTCGTCAAGCACTGGGGGCCACCCCCTGGGGAGCTCTACGTCGACCGTAGTCAGGATCCTGACGGCGAAATCGTGATCGCCGCAATGCAATCCGGCAATGTCGTGATCATCGTGCAGCCACCGCGCGGGTTCGGCGCGAACCCGGTCGCGATCTACCACGACCCCGACCTGCCGCCCAGTCACCACTACCTCGCGGCCTACCGTTGGCTCGACGCCGAGTTCACGGGGAGTTTCAAGGCCGACGCGGTGGTGCACCTCGGCAAGCACGGAAACCTGGAGTGGCTGCCAGGCAAGACGCTCGGCATGTCCTCGACGTGCGGCACCGACGTCGCCCTCGGTGATCTGCCGCTGATCTACCCGTTCCTGGTCAACGACCCAGGGGAGGGCACCCAGGCGAAACGTCGTGCACATGCAGTCCTGGTGGACCATCTCATCCCGCCGATGGCGCGAGCCGAGAGCTACGGGGACATCGCCCGCCTCGAGCAGCTGCTCGACGAGCACTCCAACATCGCCGCGCTCGATCCTGGCAAGCTGCCCGCCATTCGTCAGCAGATCTGGACCCTGATGCGGGCGGCCAAGATGGACCACGACCTGGGTCTGCAGGACCGTCCCGACGAGGACTCCTTCGACGAGATGCTGCTTCACGTCGACGGCTGGCTGTGCGAGATCAAGGACGTCCAGATCCGGGACGGGCTGCACGTCCTCGGGCAGGCGCCGGCCGGGGAGACGGAGATCGACCTGGTGCTGGCGATCCTGCGGGCCAGGCAGCTGTTCGGCGGCGAGCAGTCGGTGCCAGGGCTGCGCCAGGCGCTCGGACTTGCCGAGGACGGCACGGACGTCAGGGGCGCGGTCGATGCCGCCGAGACCCGGGCCCGTGAACTGGTGGCCGCACTCGCCGAAACCGGTTGGGATGCATCGGCCGTCGACGGCATCGCCGAGGACTCGGCGGTCGCCGACGTGCTGCGCTTCGCCGCGACCGAGGTGGTGCCGCGGCTGCGGGAGACCGATCGCGAGATCTCCCAGATCCTGCACGCACTGGACGGCGGCTTCATCCCGGCTGGGCCGTCGGGCTCACCGCTGCGAGGCCTTGTCAACGTGCTGCCCACCGGTCGCAACTTCTACTCCGTCGACCCCAAGGCCGTCCCGTCGCGGTTGGCATGGGAAACCGGTGTCGCGCTGGCGGATTCGCTGTTGGAGCGCTATCGGACCGACCACGGCGAGTGGCCTCGCTCGGTCGGTCTGTCGGTCTGGGGCACGTCGGCCATGCGGACCTCAGGCGACGACATCGCCGAAGTCTTCGCACTGCTGGGGGTTCGGCCGGTGTGGGACGACGCGTCCCGACGGGTCGTCGACCTTGAGTCCATCGACCTGGCCGAGCTGGGGCGTCCGCGCATCGACGTGACGGTTCGGATCTCGGGCTTCTTCCGCGACGCGTTTCCGCACGTCGTGACGATGTTGGACGACGCGGTGGCGTTGGTCGCCGACCTCGACGAGCCCGCCGAGTACAACTACGTCCGTGCGCACGCCAAGGCCGACCTCGCCGAGCACGGTGACGTGCGCCGTTCGACGACGAGGATCTTCGGCTCCAAACCGGGCACGTACGGCGCAGGCCTGCTGCAGCTGATCGACAGCCAGAACTGGCGCGACGACGCCGACCTGGCGGAGGTGTACACGGCGTGGGGTGGATTCGCGTACGGCCGCGGACTCGACGGGGCGGCGGCCACCGACGACATGAGCAGGCAGTACCGCCGGATTGCCGTCGCGGCCAAGAACATCGACACCCGCGAACACGACATCGCCGACTCCGACGACTACTTCCAGTACCACGGTGGGATGGTCGCCACGGTGCGTGCGCTGACGGGTCACGACCCGGCGGCCTACATCGGCGACAACACGCGGCCCGACGCGGTCCGCACCCGCACGCTCTCGGAGGAGACCACCCGGGTGTTTCGGGCCAGGGTGGTGAACCCGCGGTGGATGTCCGCGATGCGCAGGCACGGCTACAAGGGGGCCTTCGAGATGGCGGCGACCGTCGACTACCTGTTCGGCTACGACGCCACGGCCGGGGTGATGGCCGACTGGATGTATGAACGCCTGGCGGGGGAATACGTACTCGACGACGAGAACCGCAAGTTCATGGACGAGTCCAACCCGTGGGCCCTGCACGGCATGGCCGAGCGGCTGCTCGAGGCCGCCGGCCGGGGCATGTGGGCCGAACCCGACGCCGCCACCCTCGACGGCTTGCGGCAGGTCCTTCTGGAGACCGAGGGCGATCTCGAGGGCTGAGTGCCGCGGGATCGTTGCAGCTAGATTGGTGCGCATGCCCGTCACGTTCGCCGAGGTCGCGAAGTCCGAGTACATCCTGCTGACCACCTTCACCAAGGACGGCAGGCCCAAACCAACGGCGATCTGGGCAGCGCCGAGCGGTGACGGTGTGGTTGCCATCACCCAGGAGCAGTCGTGGAAGGTCAAGCGCATCCGCAACACCCCGCGCGTGACCATCGCCGAATGCGATCGTGGCGGCAAGCCCAAGGGCGAGGCCGTCGAGGCGGTGGCGGCGGTGCTGGACAAGTCGGCCAACGGCGTCACCTATGACGCGATCGGGAGGCGCTACGGGCTTGTCGGCAGGACGTTCAACCTCTTCTCCAAGTTCCGCGGTGGCATGGAGAGGAACGTCACCATCGAGTTGAAGGCGGTGAGCTGAGTGGCGCCCACCTTCGAGGACGTCTACGGCGAGAAGTACCTGCTGCTGACCACGTTCACCAAGGACGGCAAGCCCAAGCCAACGACGGTGTGGGGCGTGCCCGAGGGCGACAAGCTGTTGATCATCACCGACGACGGTTCGTGGAAGACCAAGCGGATCAACAACACTCCGCGGGTCACCATCCAGAAGTGCGGCATATTCGGCAAGGTCAAGGGTGAGCCCGTCGAGGCCGTCGCGCGCATGCTGCCAAAGTCCGAGACCCGGCCGGTGTTCGACAGGATCATCCGGCGGTACTGGAACCACGCGATCTACTTCGTCCCGCAGGCGCTGCTGCGCGGGGGCATCGACAAGGTGCACGCTGCGATCGAGGTTGAAGCAGTGCAGGCTCCTGCCGGAGGGTAGGAGCGCAGCGACCGGGGAATCGAGCAAGCCGGAACGGCCGGTTAGGAACCCACGGGTCCCACCGAACGTTGTCACGTCATGGCTATGCGGCTCTTCCTGGTGTACGTCCTCGTCGAACTGGCGGTGGTGGTCGGTCTGGTGTCCACGATCGGGTTCGGATGGACCTTCCTGCTGGTGGTCGGCACCTTCGCGCTGGGTCTCGCCCTGGCGGGTTCGCAGGTGAAGCGCCAGGTCCATCGGCTGCAGTCGGGGTTGGCCTCGCCGCAGGGCGCGGTATCCGACGGCGCCCTCGTCGCGCTGGGCACCGTTTTGACCGTCGTCCCCGGCCTCGTCACGTCGGCGTTGGGGCTGCTGCTCCTGTTGCCGCCGACGCGGGCCGCGGCCCGGCCCGCCGTGACGGCGCTCGCCGCCCGCGGTCTCGGCCGTGTTCCACTGATCGTGACCACCGCGGGCCCTCGCGCGTACCGGCCCCGTGGTGACTACATCGACGGAGAGGTCATCGACGTGACCGACGTGGAGCCGCCCCGCCTGCCGAAGAACCCCTACTAGCTTGACGACGCTTCTGGTCGGCGGCCAGGTCTACAACCCGGTCATGCCCGAGGCGACCGCCATGGCGG
>NZ_JBOGDD010000900.1:0-4021 GCF_050701675.1 Mycobacterium sp.
TCGGCGGCCAGCAGGATCAACGCGCCAGCGGCGTGCGCATAGGAGTTGCCGCGCCGCAGCGTCGCCGCCAACCGCTGGAAGGTGTCGTCACCGCGCAGGCCGACGATGAACCGCACGGGCTGGCGCCTGCCCCAGGTCGGCGCCCAGCGCGCCGCCTCGAGAAGCGCCGTGACCTCGTCGTGGGTGAGGACTGCGTCGGCGTCGAAGGCGCGAGGGCTCCAGCGCTCGGCGATGGCGTCCTGGATGGGGACGCGCGTGTCAGCCCTGCGGTGGGTGGGTCGGTCGGTCACGCGGTCACGCTACCGCCGCACGGGAGGAGAAACCGGGTGCGCAGACCCCTTATCCTTGACGAGACTCCCACGGCTGACGGAAGGCGAACAGTGGCGCTCGTCGTGCAGAAATACGGCGGATCATCGGTGTCCGACGCCGACCGGATCCGTCGCGTCGCCGAGCGCATCGTCGCCACCAAGAAGGCGGGCCACGACGTCGTCGTCGTCGTCTCGGCGATGGGTGACACCACCGACGACCTGCTCGACCTCGCCCGCCAGGTCAGCCCGGCGCCACCGGCGCGCGAGATGGACATGCTGCTGACCTCGGGCGAGCGGATCTCCAATGCCCTGGTCGCGATGGCCATCCACTCCCTCGGCGCCGAGGCCCGCTCGTTCACCGGCTCGCAGGCCGGCGTCATCACCACCAGCACGCACGGCAACGCCAAGATCATCGACGTCACCCCCGGCAGGCTGCAGGACGCCCTTGCCGAGGGGCTCATCGTTCTGGTGGCCGGCTTCCAGGGCGTCAGCCAGGACAGCAAGGACGTCACGACACTGGGCCGCGGAGGCTCGGACACCACCGCGGTCGCGCTGGCCGCCGCACTGCACGCCGACGTATGCGAGATCTACACCGACGTGGACGGCATCTTCACCGCCGACCCGCGCATCGTGCCGAACGCGCGGCACCTGGACACCGTCAGCTTCGAGGAGATGCTCGAGATGGCGGCCTGCGGGGCGAAGGTGCTCATGCTGCGGTGCGTCGAATACGCCCGCCGCTACGACGTTCCGATACACGTGCGGTCGTCGTACTCAGACAAGGCGGGCACGCTCGTCAAGGGATCGATGGAGGACATCGCGATGGAAGACGCCATCCTTACCGGAGTCGCCCACGACCGTGGCGAGGCGAAGGTGACGGTCGTCGGGCTGCCCGACGTTCCCGGCTACGCCGCGAGGGTGTTTCGCGCGGTCGCCGACGCCGACGTGAACATCGACATGGTGCTGCAGAACATCTCGAAGATCGAGGACGGCAAGACCGACATCACGTTCACCTGTGCGCGCGACAACGGTCCGCAAGCAGTCGAGAAGCTCGCCTCGCTGCAGAGCGAAATCGGCTTCACCTCAGTGCTTTACGACGACCACATCGGCAAGGTGTCGCTGATCGGCGCCGGTATGCGCAGCCACCCCGGCGTCACCGCGACCTTCTGCGAGGCGCTCGCGGCGGTCGGCGTCAACATCGACCTCATCTCGACCTCGGAGATCCGAATCTCGGTGCTGGTCAAGGATACCGAGCTGGACAAGGCGGTCTCGGCACTGCACGAGGCGTTCAATCTGGGCGGCGAAGAAGAAGCCGTCGTGTATGCGGGAAGCGGGGTCTAAAGATGGTGAACATCGGAGTCGTCGGCGCGACCGGACAGGTCGGCCAGGTGATGCGCCGCCTGCTCGACGAGCGCGACTTCCCTGCGACGAGCGTGCGGTTCTTCGCCTCGGCGCGTTCGCAGGGCCGCAAGCTCGAATACCGCGGACAGCAGATCGAGGTCGAGGATGCCGCGACGGCGGACCCCTCTGGACTGGACATCGCCCTGTTCTCGGCGGGTGCCACGATGTCGCGCGTTCAGGCGCCGCGGTTCGCCGCCGCCGGGGCGGTCGTCGTCGACAACTCGTCGGCGTGGCGCAAGGATCCCGACGTCCCACTGGTGGTGTCGGAGGTCAACTTCCAGCGTGATGCGGGCGTTCGCCCGAAGGGCATCATCGCCAATCCCAACTGCACCACGATGGCCGCAATGCCGGTGTTGAAGGTGCTGCACGACGAGGCTCAGCTGACCCGGATGATCGCCTCGACCTATCAGGCGGTGTCGGGCAGTGGGCTTGCCGGCGTCGAGGAGTTGTACGGCCAGGCGCGCGCGGTGGTCGAGGACAGCGAGCAGTTGGTCCACGACGGATCCGCCCTGGTGTTCCCGGCGCCCAACAAGTACGTGGCCCCGATCGCCTTCAACGTGGTTCCGCTCGCGGGCTCACTGGTCGACGACGGCTCCGGCGAGACCGACGAAGACCAGAAGCTGCGCAACGAGAGCCGCAAGATCCTCGGCATCCCTGACCTTCTGGTCAGCGGGACCTGCGTCCGGGTGCCGGTCTACACCGGGCATTCGCTGTCGATCAACGCCGAGTTCGCCCGGCCGCTCTCCCCGGAACGCGCGCGCGAGCTGCTGGCGAAGGCACCGGGTGTGACGCTGGTCGACGTGCCAACCCCGTTGGCGGCCGCCGGCGTCGACGATTCTCTCGTCGGACGCATCCGGCAGGATCCCGGCGCGCCGGACGGGCGCGGTCTGGCGTTGTTCGTCTCCGGGGACAATCTCCGAAAGGGTGCGGCGCTCAACACCATTCAGATTGCCGAGCTCCTCGCCGCACAGTTGTGATTCGCGCAGCGGCCACGGCGCTTCTCTGTGCCCTGGTGCTGCCACTTCCCTTGGCGCGCGCGGACCCGCCCGCGCCCATTCCGGAACCCGTCCTGCAGCCGCTTGCGCCGGGCCAAGCGGTACGCATCGCCCCGGTAGCCGGAACCGGGACGCCGACAAGGGATTACGGAATCGGTGCCACCGACCTGTGTGAGTTCATGGAGTTCCCCAGCGGCATCCTGCAGGTGTGCGGCGACAGCTTCGCCGGCCAAGGCGTTGGCTTCGGCGGTCACTTCTCTCCGATCGCCCTGCACGTCGATACCGACTCCGTCGATGAACCAACCGGGGTGCGCTACTACGGCGTGATGGGAATGGACACGCCGCTGCTGGCCGAACCCCCACCGCCTGGCGCATCGCAGCTGCCCGCGGGCATCGTGCAGATCAACCGTGAGAACTACATGCTCGTCACGACCACCAAGAACCTCGTTCCCGCGACGTCACGACTGGTGAAGGCCGACCCGGCACGAGGGAGTTGGCCCACCGTGGCCAAGTCGCAGCGGCCCGCCGACTATGCGGACGGGCGGCAGTCCCAGATCAGCGGTTACTACGACCCGATCCCGACGGCGGACTCACCGAGTGGGTGGGTGTTCATCGTGGCCAACGACTTCGACCGCACCGGCCCGGTGTCGCTGTATCGTGCGACGCCGCAAGCCTTTACGGACCGCTCCAGCTGGCAGGCCTGGTCTTCGGTCTCGGGGTGGAACAAGCCGCCGACTCCGCTGTGGAATGACCGGGTCGGTGAGATGAGCGTCCGACAGATCGACGGGAAGACGGTGCTCTCCTACTTCAACGCGAGCACCGGCAACATGGAGGTCCGCGTCGCGGACGACCCGACCACACTGGGTACCGCGCCCGTCACGACGGTGGTGTTCGCGGCGGACTGGCCCGAGATTGCCGACGAGCTACCGGTGCCGGAGGACAACCGCCTGGCCCAGCCCTACGGCGGCTACCTCTCGCCAGGGTCCACGCTCGACGAACTGCGGGTGTTCATCAGTCAATGGAATACGCTGCCGCGGGCCGACAATGCGCCGTACCGGGTGATCCAGTTCGCGGTGAACCCGCTGCGGCCCTAGCGGCTAGGCCCAAGTCCCCCTGCGCCGGTGAGCGATCGCGCGTGCCTCGCTGATCGGCTTCAGAAACCTCCGGGAGACCCGGAACGGCAGATTGCCGACATGGCCCTGGAAGTCGTCGACCGCCGTCCGGAAGGCATGTTCGCTCGCCCGGTACGCCGCGTATACGCGATCCAACCCGGTCTCATCCCACGGGTCGTCGCGCGCGGCCGCGCACATCGCTTCGTAG
>NZ_JBOGDD010000901.1:0-5409 GCF_050701675.1 Mycobacterium sp.
GAGCACCACGACGTCATAGTCGTGGCCCGCCGCCCGTTCCGACCCGGTGTCCAAGGTTGGTGCTGGAACATTCATCGTCACGACTTCCTCTCTAGATCAGGGACTTTCGGGATTCGTGCCGGGATCGGCGACCCCGCCGTCGAGCTCAATCCCGCCCGCATGGATCCCGTGCGGCAGCCCCAATCGCGCAGAACTCTACGATCTGGGTTTCGACTCCCATTATTCTGGGCTATCTCACCCATATTGTCCATACCGCGTGCTCAAGAGGTAGTTACGGGTTTCGCAACACCACTGGCAATCCGGTCAGGAAGTCCTCGTCGATCGCGATCCGGATTTGGTGGCCCGCCTAGCGGCCGTCGTTGCAAACGACGCGACGTAGTCGAGAGAGGCGTCGACTACGTCACCGAACGGCTCAGGGGACTTGGTCACGTGAGTCACCATCGCGCCACCCTGGTGCGCGGCAACCAGCGCGACCGCAAGATGGCGAGGATCGGCTTCGGGTATCAGATCACCGCGCTCTCGCATCGCGCACAGGCCGTCTTCGAACAGGGCGAGCCAGCGGTCGTATCCGGCGGCTAGAACGTCGAGAACCGAGTCGTCGGCCTCCAGGAGTTCGCCGGTCAACGAGCCGTACACACAACCACTTCGCAAATAGTCCGGACCCGCTTGTTTCCAACACTCGTCAGCCCACGCCCGCAGCGCGTGAAGGCTGTCCAGGTGAGCCAACTTGGGCTGGTTGTGAAACGCGACGACGAAATCGGTACGCGCCTCGACCACTTGCCGGGTGAGATCCTGCTTGTCGGCGAAGTAGTGCGAGATCTGCGAACCACTGACCCCGGCGGCCTCGCGGACGTTGTCGAGGCTGGTGCCGCTGACACCGCGCTCGTACATCAACTCGGCGGCACCTTCGACGATGCGCGCCCGGGTGGCCAAACCCTTGGGGGTGAACCGTGGCTCCGCGGTAGCGGTCTGCGTACCGAAGTCTCGCCGTTTGCGCGTCCGACGCGGCCGCCGGGGCGGGCGTTCGGCAGGGTCTGCGGCGAACAGGCGAAGGTAGTTGACGGCGAAGCGCGTGACTTCGGCCAGTGGCCACTCTTCCCGGTAGGCATAGCTCAAGATCCCGGCTCCCTGATGCAGACACACCACTACCAGGGCAAGGTCACGGGGCTGCGCGGATTTGACCAGGATGCCGCGGCTCTTCATCCGGGCGAATGAGTCTTCGAGAAGCGTTACCCAGCGCCAGTATCCGTCGGCGAAGGTCTTGCGGGTGGTTTCATCGTATTTCGCCAGTTGACCAACCAGTGTGTGGTAGGTAGCCGTACCCCGATAGCCGATCTTGCGCAGATAGCGCATGTTGAGATCGATCCATCGCTCCCAATCCTCGAAGGTGTCGAGTCCACCCACCTTGGGTTGTCGATGAAACTCCAGCACCCCTTGGATCTGGCGCTCTACCACTGCGCGGATCAGATCCTGTCTGTCGACGAAGTAGTGAGTGATCTGCGATCCGCTGACGGAGGCCTCTTGTCGCACCCTGTCCATGCTGAAACCCGACAAGCCCTCGGCGAGCAACACGTTCGCCGCCGACCGCAGGATCCGCTCGCGGGTGGCGAGTCCCTTGGCCGTGAAGGCGCGTGAGCCGGATCCGTCCGCTTTGACCATTTGGGCATGAGAATACCTCCGATCTCACATTCTGGGCGGTAGCGCCCCATTTCAGGATTTTCGAAGGCAAGGCGACTGACTGGCTTGGCTTGCGGTCGTTGGCGTCACCCGCCTCGTAGCTGGTGGGAGAGGAACTTCAGGATGAGCGCGGTCACCTCGTCCACCGCCGACTCGAGCAGGAAGTGCCCACCCTCGAGAAGGTGGATCTCGGCATCGGGCAGATCCGCCGCGAAGGCTTCGGCACCGGCGGGCCCGAAGATCTCGTCACCCCTTCCCCACACCGCCAAGAGCGGAACGTTGGTGCTGCGGAAGTACTCCTGCACGGCCGGGTACATCGGCGGGTTGGTCGCATAGTCGCGAAACAGCGCGAGTTGAATCTCGTCGTTCCCCGGCCGAGACAACAACGCGTAGTCGTGAAGCCAGGCATCCGGGTCGACCAAGGTCTCATCGGGCACGCCGGTCACGTACTGCCAACGGGTGGCCTCCAGCGTCAGGAAGGCGCGAACCGGCGCTTCTGTCTCCGCGCTTGGCGCCTGGTGGTAGGCCCAGATCGTCTTCCAGAAGCCCTCGACGAACCCAGCGTCATAGGCGTTGCCGTTCTGGCTGACGATCGCGCTGACGGCATCGGGCCGGGACAGCGCAAGCCGCCAACCGATCGGAGCACCGTAGTCCTGGACGTAGAGCGCGTAGGAGCCGATCCCCAGGTTTTCCAGCAATCCCGCGGTGAGTTGGGTCAGGGCGTCGAAGGTATAGGCGAAGTCGTCTGCCGACGGTGCATCGGAGAGGCCGAAACCCAAGTGGTCCGGTGCAATCACGTGGTAGTCGTGCGCCAACGCCGGAATGAGGTGGCGGAACATGTGCGAGCTGGTGGGAAAGCCGTGCAGCAGCACGATCACGGGCGCATCGGCGTCGCCGGCCTCCCGATAGAACAGTCGATGACCGTCAACGGTGGCATATCGGTGGTGCACAACTGCCATGACTGACTCCTCTCGATCGAGCAGGCCGACCTTCTCGGCCGCCGGCTGCCACGTCTGACCGCGGCCCGCCCATACATGCATGGGTTGAACAACCCATTATGCACGAATGATGAGGCCGCGCCACCCTCTCGAGGTCGATTAACGGGAATCAATGTCGGGCATCGCCCGGCTCGAAGCGCGACCCAAGTGATTCCCATTGTCACACCCCGGGCGTTCCCGTCGTTGAGGCCGATGACAGCTGAATAGCCCCAAACGACAACATGACCGATAGATCTTGACGCAGGACCCCTCGACTTCTCCGAGAGACGCAACGACGTGGTGTCCACGTCGCCAGCCGCCGGCCGCCGCCTCGGTTGCGAATGCAAGCTTCCCAGCGGCGTCGGTTGAACCGACGCTGGGATCACGCAACGGTGAGCCCACGAGATCCGTTGACCAGGACAATCATTCGTCGCCGACGGCATCGCTGAGAGTTCCTCGACGCACCATTCGCCAAATTCATGGGGTGATGCAGTCGCACTTATCGGCACCTCCCATTTTGGCGAACGGAGGCCCTTACCAAGGAGTAACTTCTTCTCGTTCCCCCCGCTGAATGGAGATCTTCCGTGTCCCTCGTTGCTCGACGTTCATTCACTCCCAGAATCGCGTGCCTGGCAACCGGCGCCGTCCTCGTCGTTCCCACCAACGGCAGCAAGGACACGTCATCACCGACATCCGACGGCACCACCTCGTCGGCGTCGGGGGCCGCATCCACCTCCGCTGCTTCCACCTCGACGGATTCGGCGGATCCAGCGAAGGCGCCGACGGAAGGTGCGTCATCTGACTCCCCGTCTACGGGGAAGCCCGGCGCCCAGTCCGATGATGGACACACCGCCGGACAGTCGCGATCGACCGATAGCCATGGTGACGGAGCATCGTCCACGAGCAAGCCCAGCTCCACAGACGATCGGAGTCAACACGAATCCTCGGGTGCCTCCGGCCACACGTCGGCAGGTGCTAAGTCACATCAACCGGGGCACAACGGCTTCGGGGGCGGTAATGCCGTGGCATCGAAGCCGTCGCACGACGCATCCCACGTCTCGGTCAGCAGGGCTGCGTCATCCGCGTCGGGCAAGAGCGGCGACGAGTAACCCCGACGCCCAGCCGAACCAGGTCTCGGCTATTCGAAGTCGCATCCCGGGTTGGCAACACTGTCGGCGGTCGGGGCGCCCGCCGGGTCGACGTAGGTCACTTCGAGGATCACCGGCACCGTACCAAGGTTCCTAGCCAGGTGAACGTGATCCGCACCCGTGGGGTCGGCGATCGGGTCACCGACATCGTAGAGTCCGTCTTGCTTGCAATCGGCTGAGTAGTGAGTCAGTTCGCCAGCCTTGACTATTCCGTAGATCTCGCCGCGGTGGGTGTGCCATCCGGTACTGCCGCCCGGCGCGAGCGTGATGTCGGAGACGATGTACTCCTTGCCTCCGGTGGTCTGCTTCGAAAGCGTTACAGCGCTGGCCCCGATCGTGGGCGTCGCCTGAGCCTGCGGTGCAACTGCGGCGCATAACGACGCAGCCACCACGCTCACCAACACGCACATCGCAATTCTGGTCACTCGATGCAATACCGTCATCTCCCTGCCTCCTAGACAGCGTCGAAGAGTTTGTCAAGAATGGGCTTTCCAGCCCATATTACGCGAAGTGATCAAAACGACCATGACCGTGACCGGACCCTTTGCCTTCGGGTCGCACGCCGAATTCGTCTGCGATGCAGATCAATACGTACATTTCGGTACGCTGAATCCACTGCGGCTCGTCGACGCACCGAACCGCATGATCCGCTTTCCGCGACCAACGCGCTGCCGTTCCTCGAGCAATGGCACGAAGTTTCGGACAGCGTGTGTCACGAGAACGATAGTTACGCCTTCGAGGTCGCGGTCGGCTCGTTCAGCCAGGCGCTTGACGATGGCGTCCTTGCGGCGGAGTTCAGCAAGTGAGTCGAAGCTGTGCCAGATGTCAGCGTGGCGAGCCACCAGCGGCAAAGTCCTCCGTTCGCATGCGTTCCGCTAGTGACGGATAGTCATATCCGTATACGCGGTAGTCCTTCTCATACCAGCCCGAACCTACGCCGAGGATGAGGCGTCCCCCGCTGATGTGATCGACGGTACGGGCCATGTCGGCCAGCAAGTCGGGGTTGCGGTAGCCCATCCCGGTGACCAGCACCCCGATATCGGGTTGGGTGGTGATCTCACCCCAGCTCGCGAGGGCAGTCCAGGCCTCGAAGTTGTCGACGTCTGGCTGCTCGGCGTGTAGCTGGCGTTTGCCGTTGCTCACGTGAAGAAACGGCTTGTGGAAGTGGTCGTAACCGAAAATGGCGTCAGCGCCCAGTGATTCGGCATCAAGGACCGCCCTTCGCCACACCGGGTAGCTGGGACTTCCGCCAGGCCAGAGTTGGACGCCGATGCGTGGGTTGCGGAACATGGTAATCGATTCCGTTCGGAGACTGGGAGCCAGAACACAGTCACTTGACTGTCAAAACTTCTGCCCGCGTTAGCGGTTCGAGGTAGCGCGCGGACTGCAAGAACTACGGTGAACCCGTTTGCATTGGAGCGAGCACCGCCACCGACAGGCTCGCGGTCCGGCGGCTCAGGCATGCTGCGATGCTCGTGAACCCACGAGTAGGTCAAGTCTGGCGGGGCGCCGATCAATTGCGTGCATGCCGCACCCATACCGCTTTGACGTCCCGTTGGGTGTTCGGTCGCCAACGAGAATCGGGCACCCGCGTGGGTGCCCGATTC
>NZ_JBOGDD010000902.1:0-2800 GCF_050701675.1 Mycobacterium sp.
CCCCAGAGGGGTGGGCCCAGGTGGGCCAACTCGACGATCAAGCCGACACCTACCTCGACGACGATCGGCAAGACGAAGCCATGTTCCGTCGGGCCCAGGCCAATCTCTTGGCGCTTCGCTTGTTCGAAGACTCCGATGAGGCGCAGCGGCCCGATGGCGACGGCACCGGTCGCGACGAGGCCACCGACGACAAAAACGACGGAGAGGACGACTCAGACGACTGAACCGTCAACGGGCGGTCACCCCTGCTTCCAAGGGCGACCGCCCGCGTGCCGGTCTAGTTACAGCGGAATCCAGATACCGAAGAAGTAGAAGCCCCAACCGTTTTGGCCCTGATCCCAGATCGGCTGCTCGTTGAAGCCCCAGTAGTTGATCGGTCCGTTGTTCCAATACCCGCCCGGGGGAGGCAGTGGGCCGCCCCATCCGGCGCGCGGCGGTGCTCCCCAACCCCACGGCGCAGGACCGCTACCCCAGGGGGCACCGTGGAAGCCATTGAAGGCGTCGGGGGGCCGTGGCTGGAAGCCGCCGGGTCCCCGACCATCGCCGGGACCACCAGGCCCACGGAAGTCACCAGGACCACCAGGACCACGATCCCCGCCGGGGCCACCAGGACCACGGAAGTCACCAGGGCCGCCGGGACCACCGGGTCCGCGATCCCCGCCGGGGCCGCCAGGCCCACCGGGACCACGACCATCGCCGGGACCACCAGGCCCACCGGGTCCACCGCCAGGACCACCAGGACCACGGAAGTCACCAGGGCCACCGCCGGGGCCGCCGGGGCCGCGCCCCTGGGGACCACCGGGTCCGGCATGGCCTCCGCCACCTCCGCCTCCGGGTCCTCCCCCACACGCCGGGGGCATACAACCGCCACCACCACCGCCATGACCACCACCACCACCGGGCGCTGCGTATGCCACCCCCGAACCGAGCCCCAACAGGGCCAGTCCTATACCGCCTGCAAGAGAAACTCCTGCGACGGCACTCTTGACGTTCATCGTGTCACTCCTTAGCTCGGAGTACGTGCTCCGATTCAGCCCGACGAACCGACGTTACCTAGCTTGTCTATGAATAACCTATGTCCGCCGTACGAGTGCGCCCCATCGCGGACGCGATCACGGTCGATCTGGCGCCTGCCCTCGATCGGATCGACTCGCTCGGGAATATTCAGTCACCTAGAGCCTGCTGACCATCTGGGATATCCCTCGCGCCGAACAGGAGATTGCATACATGACGGATGGCATCGACCTCGATGAGATGAACCGCCAGGTCATCGGCGAATTCCGGGAAAAGGGCGGCAAGGCGGGCGGCTTCTTCGAAGGCAAGCCTCTGGTGCTCGTGCACCATGCCGGAGCCAAGTCAGGGGTGCAGCGGATTGCCCCGTTGGTCCCCTACGTCGACGGAAGCCGCATCTTCATCTTCGCGAGCAAGGGCGGCGCTGACACCAATCCCGACTGGTATCACAACCTGGTTGCCAACCCCGACACCGTCGTGGAATTCGGCGCCGAGACATTCCCCGTCACCGTCCGAGTGCTCACCGGCGACGAGCGGGACGAGGTCTATGCCAAGCAGTCCGAGGTCGAGCCGCAATTCGCCGAGTATCAGCGCAACACCACGCGGCTGATCCCCGTCATCGAGCTGCAGCACACCGGCGGCTGATCCGTCGCGTCCTCAGCCGGTCATGACGGGGAGTTGCACATACGAGGCGTGCTCCCCACCGGTGTGGATGACGTGCCTCCCACTGTTCTGCGGAACGTACTCGCGCGTCCCGGGCATGATGGCCCCCAACGCATTCTGCGCGCTGATGACCAGCCGCAGCTGCTCGCCGGCGTAGAACTTCAGACCGATTGGGAACAGGTCGATTTCGACGTCGACGACCTCACCGGGGTTCAGTTTCTCGACTCGATCGAAGCTGTGGGCAGGAACGGCGTCGGTAGACGACTTCTCGTCAAGATGTCGGGCGGACACGCGCAAGCGCCCGTTCGAACCCTTGTACCGCAGCACGGATGCGCCGCGTTCGGTGAGATCCTGCATCAGCGCACCGTGATTGGGCACGGTGAACTGCTGCAGCGGCGTGCCATGGCGGTCCAACTTCTGGATGAGGATGAACAGGTCCATGTCGTCGGCGCCACGGCACTCGACCCACAGTCGCGCCTTCGGGTATCCGACCATCGTCGTCTCTTCGTCGAAGCGGACCGCGAAGGAAACCAACGCGGGATTCGACCCGGAGTCGTACCCCACCTCCGAGCCTTCTGAAGCCGGCGCGGCGTTCAGCGTGCGCGAGCCGCCGTCGAGGTAGTACTTCGTATCGACGATTCCCGTCGGCGGGAACGCGTCCGCTTCCCGGTCGACGCGGTCGCCGCCTTCGAGGTCGAGCAGGCTGTACCGGACGCGAGGCGTCCGCTCCCAGCCGTTGTCCTCGCCCTTCAGATAGTGATCGAAGAACCGGTGCAGCTCTTCGACATTCGCCTCGTCGTAGTAGTCGGGCCACTCCTGGGTGTTGTGGATGCGCAACCACTTCTCCCGGGAGCCGATACGCCGCCAGGCGCGGAACGTGCCCGCGGTGTGCAGCGTGTTGGAATAGCTGGCGACGACGTAGGCAGGCACGGTGACCTTGTCGAACCGTGCGATCTTGTCGTCCCACAGGTCGTCCATCAGCGGATGACGTTGCACCACCGCGAGGATGTCCTCGCGGCGGTTGTTACCGGCATAGCTGTTGTTCTGGAGTCGTTCGGCGAAGCCGATGTCGGGCATGCCGCCGCGCATCACCAGGTCGCGGTACACGTCGCTGAATCCCTCACAC
>NZ_JBOGDD010000903.1:0-1683 GCF_050701675.1 Mycobacterium sp.
CGACGGTGGGGCCGGATCGACGTCGTGGTGCACAACGCGTTGATCCCGTTCGAGGTCACCTCGTTCACCGATCTGAGCTGGGAGCAACTCGGCGGGAAGCTCGACCGCGAGTTGCACGCCGCGTTCCTGATCACCAAAGCCGTTGTCCCGGAGATGATCAACCGCAGCTACGGTCGCCTGGTGTACCTCAGCACGGGATTGTCCCGGCGGCCCCGCGACGGGATGATCACCCTCGGCACCGCCAAGGCGGCACTGGATCAGTTCGTCCGCTACGTCGCACTCGAGTTGGCGCCGCACGGCATCACCGCGAACATCGTCGCGCCCGCCACGGTCGACGAAACGAAGGTGACGCAGCAGTTGTCGGCCGACCAGATCGGCCGTCTCGGCACCACCAACCCCATGGGCCGCCTCGTCCGACCCGAGGAAGTAGCCAGGACCGTGGCGTTCCTGGCAAGTGAGGACTCCGGTTTCACCACCGGCCACTACCTTCCGGTCAACGGCGGCCTCTCCATGGATTGAAATGGGCTGCACCGCAGGGGGAGTCACGCAAACTGGCAGGAGGAGTTTCGCCCATGCACACGATCGACCTGGCCTATGCCGGGCATGGCATCCACGAGGAACTGGTCGCCCACGTGGCCGACCAGGAAGGGTATTACGAGGACGAGGGCGTCCACGTCGCCATCCGCGACGGCGTCCACTGGCCAGTGGAGCGTCTGCGTCGCGGCGCGACGATAGGTCTCGGCCGTTCGCTGCTGTCACGCCTGACCGATGACATCGGCTGGACGATCCTCAGCGTCAACACGCATCGTCCGCTGTTCTGGTTTCTCGGCGGCGCCGAGGTGACGTCGATGGCGGATCTGCGCGGCCGCCGCCTGGCGGTCCACGCCGCCCACACGGCACCCGGATGTTTCGCCCGAATCGTCCTGCGCAAGCACGGCTTGGACCCCGACGTCGACGTGACGTGCGTGTCGCGCGACCCCGGTGACTACCAGATGGACCTGCGCCGCCTGCGCGACGGTTCCATCGATGCCGCCTACGTCGGCAGCACGCTCTCGCCCGAGCAGGTCGCGCAGGAGGAGGGATTTCACCTGTTGGCCTGGGTTGGCGATCACTTCCAGATCCCGACCGTGGGCATCGCCGTCGACCCCGCCCACGTCCCGCTGGACAGTCCCGCCTTGCAGGCCCTGGTGCGAGCCAACGAGCGGGCCCTTCGCACTCTCGCCGAGCAGCCCACGCTAGCCGTCGACTACATCGCCGGATTCTTGAATCGCGTCACCCACGACGAGGCCAAGCAGTACTACGAACGCTACGTCGGCCCGTACTTCAGCGCCGACGGCCGGGTCGACCTCGACGTGGCGCAGCGCGCCATCGCCGGGGTCGCAGCCGAACTCGGCGTCGCGGCGGTCGACGCCGAGACCGTCTACCTGACGCCGTCGCCATGACGCTCGTCGCCACAGACATAAGTGACCGGTCGGCTACTATCGATGACATGCCACGGCCACCGAATCCAGACGTGCGTCGGCGACTGCTCGCCTCCGGCCTGGCTCTCGTGCACGGACGCGGATTCGCCGCCAGTGGCGTCAAGGACATCACCGACTCCGCCGGCGTGCCGAAGGGGTCGTTCTACGCCTACTTCTCCAGCAAGGAGGCCTTCGCCGCGGCGATCCTTGAGCACTACTGGGC
>NZ_JBOGDD010000904.1:0-9575 GCF_050701675.1 Mycobacterium sp.
GACCCGGAGACCATCGACGGTCCGGTCGGCGTGGTGATCCTCGCGGTCAAGGACACCCAGAACGCTGCGGCGGCGACCTGGCTCGAGCGACTGTGCGACCAGAACACCGTCGTGTGCGTTCTGCAGAACGGCGTCGAGCAGGTCGAGCGCGTTGGCAAGTACTGCCCGTCCTCCACCGTCGTGCCGTGCGCGGTGTGGTTCTCGGCTCTCACGCAGCCCGAGGGCTGGGTGCGGTTGCGGACGCCCGTCCGCCTGGTCGTCCCCGACGACCAGGCCGCACGCCGTCTTGCCGACGTGTTGCGTGGGCCGTCGCTGACGGTGGAGTGCGCTCCCGCATTCGCCGACGATGCCTGGCGCAAGCTGCTGACCAACGCCGTGGCGGGCCTGATGGTGCTGACCGGCCGCAAGTCGGGCATGTACCGACGCGATGACGTCGCCGCTCTGGCCCGTGCCTATCTGGCCGAGGGGCTCGCCGTCGCGCGGGCCGAGGGAGCCCACCTCGACGATGACGTAATCGATGAGGTCGTCGGCATGTTCACCGGGATGCCAGAGGACCTGACGACGTCGATTCTCACCGACCGCGAGCAGGGCCGACCGCTCGAGTGGGACGTCCGCAACGGCGTCATCGCCCGCAAGGGTGCCGAACACGGGCTCGCGACGCCCATCAGCGACCTGGTGGTGCCGCTACTCGCGGCGGCCAGCGACGGACCGGGCTGACGTGGGCGCCCGTCAGATCAGATTGCGGATCGCCATCGCCATGGCGAGCGACAGCCGGGTTCGCGGATCGTGCACGTCGGCGCCGGTGAGCTCGGTGATCCGGGCGAGTCGATGCTTCATGGTGTTGTAGTGGATGTACAGGTTGCGCGCTGCCTCAGCGGCGTTCCCGTACCCGAGATAGGCCTCGAGGGTGGCGCAGAGCTCGGAAGAGTCGCGCTGATCCTGCGCGACGAGTGCGCCGACGTTGCGATCGACGAAGTCCACCAGCATGGGGCGGGGCGCGGTGAGGAGCAACCGCTCGAGATCGAGCTCGTCGAAGCGGGCAGTCTGCATCCGAGTCTGGACGGCGATCCGAAGGGCCTCCCTGGCGGTGCTGTGGCTCGTGGCGAGTTGGGCCGGATGACCGGCAGGCGATCCCACGGCCACCGTGACATCGGCCGCGCCGACGTCGGCCAACGCGGCACGCCAGCGGGCCGCGAGCAGGTCCAGGTAATAGTGCGGAACCACATCGGGCAGTGCGACGAGCGCGACGACCTCACCGCCGCGCGGCCACGCCAGCGACCCATTCGGCAGGGCGACACTGGCGGCCTTCTGCACGGCGGCGTCGGTGAGTTCGCCGGAGCAGCGGGTCAGCAGAATGACTCGCTGCCCGGCCACATCCCATCCGAACAATCTGGTGCGCTGCTGCAGGGTGGGTTCGTCGAAGTTGCTGCCCGAGACGAGTTCTTCGAGGAACAGCACCCGCAGCCGTCGGTCCAGCTCCACCCCGGCCAGCACCTGGGCGATGTGCATACCGGCCGCGAAACAGGACTGCCGGATCAGCCGCCGTTGCGCGAGACTGGGCTCGGGCTCGCCGTTGACGAGGATCCGGCCGCGTGGCGTTCCCGCGACGGTGATCGGAAAGACCCACGGGGTCAAGGGTTCCGCCGGATCGAGGCTGGTGCCGGCGAAGGTGTCACCGCCCTCGTCGGGACTGGCGTGTCCGAGAGGTTGCGCGTCTTCATCGACGATGAGCACCTCACGATCGAGCGCGCCGGCGAGGGTGCGGGCGATCTCCTCAAGACCGCCGCCCGCGAGGGCGATACCGGTGAGACGCTCGCGGATCGCCTCCGCACCAACGGGTTCGGCGTCGTAGTCGGCTAGCACCACCGCCAGCACCGCGCCGATGATCTGCTTGAACGACGTACCGTCGGGCAGCACGATGACCGGAAAGCCCAGCCTGTCGGCCTCCTCGCCGAGCCGATCGGGAAGCTGGCCGAGGTAGCGCACCGGCGTGATCGCCAACGCCGCCAGGCCGCGTTCGGTCAGCGTGGACAGCATCTCGACGAGTCGCTCGGGATGTTCACGCACCGGATAGGCGCTGGTGAGCAACAACTCCCCCCGCGCCACATACGCCTCGATGTCGGGAACTTCCATGACATTCACGCCGGTAACGCCCCTGTCCAGTCCGCTGGCGCCGCCAAAGACGTACGCACCCTGCAGCGCAGGCAAAGTCAGCAGGTCGTTCACCGTGACGTTACTTATCTCGCGCTCCTTGTCCGATTAGGACACCGTCCGTTGAATTCGTTTGCCGATCTGGACGCTGCGTTCGGCGGCCTGTCGCACCTACAGTTCACAGCATGTCAGGCGCTTTTGGACAGGGTTCCACTCGCCACCGCACAACTACTTGCATCAGCACACTCGTCCATCTCGGACAGCTGACGCCGCTTCTCCCGTTCCGGGTTCACGCATGACGGTCACGGATTTCCTGGTGCTGCCGCGTCTCTACCGGGACTCCGTCACGCTGATGGCATTGGCCGGCTCGGCTGAAAAGCTGCCGGGCGTTACGCGCGTCGGCGCAGTGCTGGGCACGCCGGCGAACATGCGGGTCCTGGCTCAGTCCGACATGCTCCCGCCGGACGTCGAGGCCGCACCCGATGATCTCGTCATCGTCGTGCGAGCCGATGACGCGGCGGCGGCGGCACGAGCGCTGGAGGCCGTGCAGGACGGGTTGCACGGCGTCGATCATGGTGAGACGCCGACGCATTCCACCGTCCCGCGCACGGTGGCCGAGGCCATCGCGCACCGGACGGATCTCACCATCGCGGCAGTGTCCACACCGGGTCCCTACGCTCCCGTTGTCGCCGAACAGGCGTTGCGGCGCGGCCTGCACGTGTTCTGCTTCTCCGACAATGTGACGCTCTCCGACGAGGTCCGTCTGAAGCGGCTGGCGCTCGATTCGGGTTTGTTGATGATGGGCCCGGACTGCGGCACCGCCATCATCGACGGCGTTGGGCTCGGATTCGCCAATGTCGTCCGGCCCGGGCCGGTTTCCATCGTCGCCGCATCGGGCACCGGCGCCCAGGAGATCTCCTGTCTGCTCGACGCCGTCGGCTGCGGCACCTCACAGCTCATCGGTGTCGGTGGGCGTGACCTCACCGCGGAGGTCGGCGGCCTGATGAGCGGGCATGCGTTGGATCTGCTTCGTGACGACCCCCAGACCGAAGTCGTGGTGCTGGTGTCCAAACCACCCGCACCCCAAGTGGCGGAACGGATCCTGGCTCAGCTCGCTGCGCTCGGCAAACCCTCCGTGGCGTGTCTGCTGGGGGTCCCCGACGACGACGGACCGGTCCGGGTGCGTGGCACGCTGGAGGGCGGCGCACAGGCGGTGGCCGAGTTGCTGGGCACCTCACTGGATGTCACCGATGACGTGCCCGTGTCGACACCGGACACCGTTCCCCGCGGTGTTCTCGGCCTCTACACGGGAGGCACACTGGCGGCCGAGGCTGGACTCATCCTCAGCCGGGTCGGCGTGCATGCCGAGATCATCGACCTGGGCGGTGATGAATACACCGCTGGGCGCCCACATCCCATGATCGACCCGTCCGAGCGCACCGACCGGATCATCGCCGCAGCAGAGCGCCACGACGTCGGGATCCTTCTGGTCGACGTCGTCCTCGGCCACGGTGCGGCCGCAGACCCGGCCACTCCCCTGGCCGCTGCGGTGCGCCGGGCGCGTGACATCGCCTCGACTGACGGTCGCACCCTCTTGGTCATCGGTTCGGTCTGCGGTACCCGCGACGATCCCCAGGGAATCGACGGCCAGCGCCGCATCCTGCGCGATGTGGGTGTGGTGCTTCATGATTCCAATGCCGCAGCCGCGCGCCACGCCGCATTACTGGCCGCACCTGTGCGGGAGCCCGCATGATCACCGGCGGCGTCAGAGTGCTCAATGCGGGACTCCCGCTCATCGTGGATGGCGTCCCACCGGGCGACACCGTCCAACTGGACTGGCGGCCACCGGCATTCGGGGACGTCGCCGCGGCCAGCGCCATGGTCGATGTGGACACCGCGGCAACGCACGCCGCCAATCGGGCGGCCATCGCCGCCGTCCACGACGTCCGACCGCAACTGATCCGGGTCCGTTCGGCCCGCGCCGAGATACCGGCTCTCGCCGCAGGACGCACCCTGCTGCACGCCGGGCCGCCGATCGAGATCGCCAGGATGTGCGGGCCGATGCTGGGCGCCCTGGTCGGGGCCGTGATCCACGAGGGATGGGCGAAGGACCCGACGCAGGCCACCGCCATGCTGCACGGCGGCGAGATCGCAGTCGCCCCATGCCATCAGCATGGCGCGGTCGGGCCGATGGCCGGGGTCATCGCACCGTCGATGCCCGTACTGGTCGTCGAGGACGCCGGGCGGACCGCCTTCGCCACCCTCAACGAGGGCCTCGGCAAGGTCCTCCGGTACGGCGCCTTCGACGACGAGGTCATCGACCGACTGGCGTGGATGCGCGACGTCTTGGGCCCGACGTTGGACCTTGCCCTCGCCGCTGACGGTCCGGTCGACGTGACGTCCTTGATCGGCCAGGCCCTCGCCATGGGCGATGAGGGGCACAACCGCAATGTTGCCGCAACCAGCCTGCTGACCCGGCGGCTGGCACCGACACTCGCGGGCCTGCCGCGCGGTGCCGATGTGCTGCGTTTTCTGGCAGACAACGATCACTTCGCGCTCAACCTGTCGATGGCCTCGGCGAAACTGGCGATGGACGCCGCGGTCGGGTGGCCCGACTCGACGCTGGTCACGGCGATGTGCCGCAACGGTGTCGAGTTCGGACTGCGGATGGCCGCCACCGGTGACCGCTGGTTCACCGCACCTGTCGGCCCCGCAGACGGACTGTTCTTCCCCGGCTACGGCATCGATGACGCCAATCCCGATCTCGGCGACTCCGCCATCACCGAGACCCTTGGTCTCGGTGGCTTCGCGATGGCCGCCTCACCGGCGATCACCCAGTTCGTCGGCGGAACCCCCGCCGACGCGCAGGCCATGACCAGGTCGATGCGGCGAATCACGCTGGGACCGCACCCCGCCTATCCCCTGCCGCCGGCGAACTTCGCAGGCTCGCCCAGCGGCATCGATGTCATCAAAGTCCTTGACACCGGCATCCTTCCGGTGATCGACACGGGCATCGCGCACCGCGAGGCCGGAGTGGGCCAGATCGGCGCAGGCATCGTCACGGCACCCAGCGCGGTGTTCACCGCGGCCATCCTTGCGCTGGCGCAGGAGGCTTGTCGGCCATGAAACATGCTGTGATGAGACGTGTGGCACTGATTGCCATCGGCGGCAATGCCCTGGTTCTCGACGGTGAACCCGGATCGATTCCGCGGCAGCAGGAGCGGGCCGTGCAGTTCGCCGAGCAGATCGCCGAGCTGATCGCCGAGGACTGGACGGTGGTGGTCAGCCACGGCAACGGCCCGCAGGTCGGGTTCATCCTGCGCCGCGGCGAGTTGATCGCGCCCGAGGCCACCATCGAGGGACTGCCGGAGCTGCCGTTGTGGCTGGCCGTCGCCGATTCGCAGGGCGGGATCGGGCACATCATCGCGACCGCCATCGACAGTGCCCTGCATCGCCGGGGTCTGAACGCACGCGCCGCCGCGCTGATCACCCATGCCGAGGTCGACGCGGACGACCCGGCCTTCTCGCTGCCGACGAAACCCATCGGTTCCCAGATGACGATGGCTGTCGCCCGGCGGCGCACCGCCGAAGAGGGCTGGACGGTCAGTGAGACCTCGCCAGGCGTCTATCGCCGGGTCGTGGCCAGCCCGCGCCCTCGGGCGATCTTGGAGGCCGAACACGTCCGCACGCTCACCGCGGCAGGTGCCGTCGTCATCGCCTGCGGCGGTGGTGGTGTACCCGTCGTGCGCGTCGAAAGCGGTTGGCGAAGCACCGATGCCGTCATCGACAAGGATCGTGCGTCAGCCGTGCTCGCCGCCACCGTTGGCGTCGAGGTGCTGGTCCTGGTCACCGCTGTCGACCAGGTCTGTGTCGGATACGGCACCCCCGCCCAGCACGCGTTGGGCCGGATCACCGCCGACGAGGCGCGCAAGTACTTGGACGCGGGCGAGTTCCCGGCCGGGTCGATGGGCCCCAAGGTGGAGTCGGCCCTGCAGTTCCTCGAGAACGGCGGCCAGGAAGCGATCATCACGTCCCTTCCCCGTCTGCGGGAGGCAATGGCGGGCACCGCCGGTACGCACATCGTTGCAGAGGGGCCGCCATGATCGCCCCTGCAGCGGAGCTGCAATGATCACCGCTGCGGCACAGCCGTATCCATTCGCGTTTCCGGCGGAGCGAACGGCGTTGGTGTGCATCGACTTCCAGCGTGACTTCCTGGAGACCGGCGGTTTCGGCGAATCGCTCGGCAACGATGTGGCACGGCTGCGCAGCGCGATCGACCCGACCGCGGCCGTGCTGGCGCGCTTCCGTGCGCGGGGCTGGCCGGTGGTGCACACCCGCGAAGGACACCGACCCGACCTCAGTGATCTGTTCCCCGCCAAGCACGATCGGGGCCGACCGTCGCTGCGCATCGGTGCCGACGGCCCGATGGGGCGGCTGCTCGTTCGTGGCTCGGCCGGGCACGACATCATTCCCGAACTCAGCCCGGTTCCCGGCGAGGTCGTCGTGGACAAGCCCGGCAAGGGCGCCTTCTACGCAACCGACCTGGAGACGATTCTGCGCGCCCGTGGAATCACCCACCTGGTGTTCACCGGGGTGACCACCGAGGTGTGCGTGCAGAGCACCGCCAGGGAAGCCAACGATCGCGGGTTCGAGTGCCTGGTCCTTTCGGACTGCACCGCGTCCTACATTCCCGAGTTCCACGATTCGGCCCTGGCCATGATCGCCGCCCAGGACGGAATCGTCGGCTGGGTCACCGATTCAGCCGCCCTCTCCCACGCCATCGATGAGTACCTGATGTCCGATCTCGACCCACAGGAGTGCGACACATGACGAAACCCAATGCCGCATCGCCTGCGGTGTCGACGTCGACACCTGCGCGAGTCCGCTGGTGGACCAGCGGGGACTGGAACGGATTCTTCGGCCTGGGCACCGGCGTTCTACTCAACGTCGTGGTAATCACCGGGCTGTGTCTGACCGTCGTGCAGATCCCGCCCGAGACGGTCTACGGCCGCATCCTGCCCGCACTCGGCATCGCGTTGCCGCTCGGCAACATCTGGTACACGATCCTGGCCAGACGACTGGCCAAGCGGGAGAACCGAACTGATGTGACGGCCCTGCCCTACGGGCCGAGTGTGCCGCACACCTTCATCGTGGTGTTCGTCGTGATGCTGCCGGTGCTGTTGCAGTCCGGGGATCCGATGAAGGCCTGGCGCGCCGGGCTTGCCTGGGCGTTCATCATCGGCTGCGTCGTCCTGATCGGCGCATTGATCGGCCCGTGGATCCGCCGGATCACACCGCGGGCGGCCATGCTCGGCGCGTTAGCCGGTATCTCGATCACGTTCATCTCGATGTCGCCGTCGGCGCAGATGTGGCAGGCCCCGTGGGTGGCCTTCGTGGCACTGGCCTTCGTCCTGGTCGGCTGGCTCGGTGGCCGGAGGATGCCGTTCGGCGCACCCGCGGGCCTGCTCGCGGCACTCCTGTCGACTGCGGTGGCCTGGATCGCCGTTGCGCTCGGCTGGTCGGGCATCCTCGACCCCAGCGCGGTGTCGGAATCCCTGAGCGGCATCGCAATACATCTGCCCTTCCCAACCGGTGATGTCGTGACCGGGCTGTCCGATATCGCGCCGCTGCTGGCCTCGGCGATCCCGCTCGGCATCTACAACTTCACCGAGGCAATGAGCAACGTGGAATCGGCGGCCGCCGCCGGTGACCGTTACTCGATGCGGCAGGTGCTCACCGCCGACGGCCTCGGTGCGGTCATCGGATCGTTCCTCGGTTCGCCGTTCCCGCCTGCGGTCTACGTCGGCCATCCGGGCTGGAAGCAGGTCGGTGCCCGGATCGGGTACTCCCTCGCGACGGGTGTGGTGGTCGGGGTGGTCTGCTTCACCGGGATGGTCGGCGTGCTCCTTGCGGTCTTCCCGATGCAGGCGCTGTTCCCCATGCTGCTCTACATCGGTCTCATCATCGGGGCCCAGGCCTTCGACGTCAGCCCACGCCGCTACGCCCCCGCCATCGTGCTGGCCATCGTGCCGAGCCTCGCCGAATGGGCGACCGGGCTGATCGACAACTCGCTCGCGGCGGCAGGCACCGACGCCGCGACCGTCGGGATCGCCACCCTGGCCGGCAACGGTGTGGTCTACGACGGCCTCAAGCTGTTCGGCCAGGGGGCCGTGCTGGTGGGAATCCTGCTGGGCGCCATCGCCTGTTTCGTGATCGACCGCAGAATGTATGCGGCCGCCGCCACCGCCGCCCTGGCCGCGGCGCTGTCGTTCGTCGGGCTGATCAACGCCTACGAGTTCGGCATCAACGCCTCCCCTCAGGTCACCGTCGGCTACCTGTTCCTCGCGCTGATCCTGGCCGGCTTCGGCTGGCACGGACGTCGCGATGCCTCCACAGCTCTCGACGACAGCCTGCTGTTCGTCAACGGCACGTTGATGCGGGGGCTGGAGCTGCACGACAACCTCGCGGGCGCGGAATTCCTGGAGGAAACCACTACCGCCGACGGCTACCGGGTGCACAGCATCGACGACGTCCATCCGGGGATGTACCGGGCCGACGACGGCGAGGGCGGCAGCATCGCCGGGGAGCTGTACCAGGTGCCGTTGGAGGTGTTGCTCCGCGTCATCGAGGGCGAGCCGGACGGGCTCTACCGCGGGCCGGTGGAGCTTTCCGACGGCCGAGTCGTGCCGGGCATCCTGTATCGCCGCGACCTCGCCGAACGCCACCGCGACATCACCGAGTACGGCGGCTGGCGCACCTACCGCACGCAGAGCGAGACGATCACCCGCCAAGTGCTCTCGTCCGAACAGTGAGTGAAAGGCAATCCGTGCACATCAAATCAGTGGTGAAGACGAACACCTACGCAGACTCGATGTCCCTCATGGGGCTGTCCGCGAAGGTCAATGACCTGCCCTACGTCATCAAGGCGGTGATCGGCATGGCCACCGAGCTCAACAAGGGAGTGATGGGCGACGTCGGCCTGCTCACCCCCGAGGTCGAAGCGGCCACCTCGCGCGACCAAGTGCTGGTGGTCCAGTGCGCCACGGAGGAGGACTGCGACCTTGCGCTTGCGCAGGTGGAGGTGTTGCGGACCAGCCGGCCGCAGTCGAGCGAGGCCGTCTACTCGACCGCACGGCAAGCCTTCGAACAAGTCCCGGACTCGAACCTGGTGCTGATCTCGGTTCCCGGCGAATACGCGGCGGCCGAGGCCCGCCACGCACTGTCGGCCGGCAAGAACGTGATGATCTTCTCCGACAACGTGGCCGTCTCCGATGAGATCGAACTCAAGACCTACGGCCACGAGCACGGATTGCTGGTGATGGGGCCGGACTGCGGCACCGCCATCATCGCGGGCACACCGCTCGCCTTCGCCAATGTCGTGCCTCGAGGCAACGTCGGCATCGTCGCTGCGTCGGGTACCGGCT
>NZ_JBOGDD010000905.1:0-2234 GCF_050701675.1 Mycobacterium sp.
GCCGATCTCGGCGAAGATCAGCCCGTAAGGAACGAGGAACAGAACGGCGAGTACGAGCGCCCAGGTGAAGGTCTGGCCGCCGAACCCGGAGACCTGCGCCAGCACCTCGATCGACACCACTGCCGCGACGATGAGGAAGATGATGTCCAAGCGGCCCAGCGTCTTCTGGAGATGTTTCGTCTCCCGCTCGGCTTGGGCCGTCTGCTCCTGAGCGGTTACCTCGACCGGATTCGTGGGGTCCATCAGCCTCTCGCTTTCTGCACGTCGGATCTGGGTCTATGGGTGTGCAGGCATCCGAGGTACCTCCACCACGTGTGATCCACAACACTGAATCCGTTCAACATGGATCTGTAAAGCACGTTTTTTCGGGCTTTTGCATCTGCAATTCAGAAGTGCGGAACACGACCCAGCATCGGCATTCGTGATGTAGATCAACTGAAACATCTAATTGACTGAGGTAAGCCCCACGGTCGACGATTTGACCACCGGGATTCGCGTCAGTCCCGGTCGGCACGCTGCGGCACCAATGGGAGGATCCATGCGAGACCCGCGATACGACATTCTGTTCGAACCGGTCAAGATCGGACCGGTGACCGCTCGCAACCGGTTCTTTCAGGTTCCGCACTGCAACGGAATGGGTTACCGCGACCCATCCAGCCAGGCCTTCATGCGACAGGTGAAGGCCGAGGGCGGCTGGGCGGTGGTGTGCACCGAACAGGTCGAGATACACCCGACATCCGATATCGGCCCGTTCATCGAACTGCGGTTGTGGGACGACCAGGACATGCCCGCGTTGGCCAAGATCGCCGAGAAGATCCACGAGGGAGGCGCCCTCGCCGGCATCGAACTTGCCCACAACGGCCTCAACAGCCCCAATCTGATCAGCCGCGAGACGCCGTTGGCGCCGCAGAATCTGCCCGTCGTGTCGTGGAACTACGACCCGGTCCAAGCGCGGGCGATGACCAAGTCCGACATCGCCGATATGCGGCAGTGGCACCGCGAGGCGGTGCGCCGGGCCCTCGCGGTCGACTACGACATCGTCTACGTGTACGCCGGCCACTGTCTTGGCGGTCTGCACCACTTCCTGTCACCGCGGTACAACAACCGGACCGACGAGTACGGCGGAAGCCTGGAGAACCGGGCCCGCCTGCTGCGCGAGATCCTCGAGGACACGGTCGAGGCGGTCGACGGCAAGGCCGCGGTCGCCTGCCGCATCACCATCGACGAGTTGCTCGGCGACGACGGAATCACCCGTGCCGAGATCGAAGACGTCATCGGCATGCTCGGCGAACACCCAGACCTGTGGGACTTCGTCCTTGGCAGCTGGGAGGACGATTCGGTGACGTCGCGGTTCGGCCCCGAGGCCGAGCAGGAACCCTACGCGCGGGGACTCAAGCAGCTGACCACCAAACCGGTGGTCGGGGTCGGCCGCTTCACCTCCCCGGACACGATGGTTCACCAAATCAAAAGCGGCGTACTCGATTTCATCGGCGCCGCCCGCCCTTCGATCGCCGACCCGTTCCTGCCCAAGAAGATCGAAACCGGCAATCTCGAAGACATCCGCGAGTGCATCGGGTGCAACATCTGCGTCTCCGGCGACTTCACGATGTCACCCATCCGCTGCACGCAGAACCCCACGATGGGCGAGGAGTTCCGCCGCGGCTGGCACCCAGAACGCATCCAGCCCAAGAAGTCGGACTCCCACGTCCTGGTCGTCGGCGCGGGCCCCACCGGACTCGAGGCGGCGCGGTCGCTGGGCAATCGCGGCTACACGGTCAGTCTGGCCGAGGCGACCCGAGTTCTCGGTGGCCGCGTCGACAGCGAAGCAAAGCTTCCTGGCCTGTCCGCCTGGATCCGTGTCGTCGACTACCGACTGCAACAGATCAACAAACTCGACAACATCGAAGTCTTCATGCAAAGCGAGATGACGGCTGACGACATCATCGACAACGACTTCGACCACGTCCTGCTCGCCACTGGATCCCATTGGCGCCGCGACGGTGTCGGACGGTGGCACACCCATCCCATCGAGATCGCGGAAAGCGCAAGCATTCTCAGCCCGGACGACGTCATGGCCGGCGTGCGCCCCGAAGGCCGACGGGTCGTGATCTTCGACGACGACCACTACTACATGGGCGGTGTGTTGTCAGAGCTCCTGGCTGCCGAGGGTTTCGACGTCACGCTGATCACCCCCGCAGCCCATGTGTCGCACTGGACCACTCACACACTCGAGG
>NZ_JBOGDD010000906.1:0-1524 GCF_050701675.1 Mycobacterium sp.
GTGCACGCCACGGTCGCGGTGGTCAGCGGATCGAGGTCGTGGTCACCTTCCAGGAGGGCGCCAAGCCCATGAGGCCGGGGTCGCGTTGACGGGCCAGGGCCCCGCATAGAACAAGACTTGGCGCCCAGCCGGGTGGCGCGGGTCGGGCGCAATGTACTCGGTATGCGACGACGCCGCAGCGAAGGCAACCTTTCGCGAGTTGGCCGACAGTTTCGGTTTCGCCCCGGTCGGGGTGGCCGACCTCGGTGATCAGACCCGTGACCCTCGCGATCTGGGAATTGCGACGCTGACATCGGAATTGGCGAGCTCAGTGGCGAAGGTGTGCCGCAGTCCATACACAAGGGCGCAGCGCGCTCGTTCGCCGTCGATGCCCGCCTTTCGGCAGGCGCGCAGGACCCGGTATTGCAGGGTCCCGCGGGTGATGCGGCCACCATCGGTGCCGACAAACGTGAGTTCGCCGGGCCAGGCATTCAATCCCCCGGTGGGGGAGCGAGGTTCGCGGTTGCAGACTGCCGTCGTTGGCGCCAATCAGTTCCTCGTAGCGCAGACCGGCCAGCAGTGCGGTGAGAATGATGCGCGATCGCGCTCAGGCCAGTCGCTGCGCCGCCGCGGCTGTTCGCCATCCGGCGGCTCAGTCAGCAATGCAGTAATAGCGTTGTTGGGCAGTGACGTTGGAAGCGTCTTAGCGGGCGGACTCATCGACGTTTCCCAGCAGCCGGGCTCGGTGTACCAATTCCTCCGCCATTGGTGAGGCATGGACGCCCCACCGGCGTTGAGCGCGAAGATCTCGAGTGCAGTCAGGCGAGGTGTTGCGTTAGGAAAAGTGCCGCACGGTCTAGCGCGTGATCGGCTTCGTCGAGGAGGCCGACGAAGGATTGGAAGACGTGCGGCACGTCGGCGGTGACATCGAGGATCACGTCGACACCCGCTGCCCGTGCGCGGTCGGCCAGGCGTGTGGAGTCATCGAGCAGGACTTCGTTCGTCCCGACTTGCAGCAACAGGGGAGGAAACCCAGTCAGGTTCGCACGCGTGGCCGGACTGAGCAACTCCTGGTCCGGATCCTGGCCTGCCAGATACATTTTGGCCGTGGCGTTGAGGGTCTCGCGGGTGAAGAAGGGGTCGACACCAGCCTTGTCGTCAATGCTCTCACCGGAACGCGTGTAGTCCAGTCCCGGGGAGAATGCGACGACAGCGGCAGGCATCGGCAGGCCGGCGTCTCGGGCCATCAGGCAGGCTGACACCGCAATGCCTCCGCCAGCTGAGTCACCGGCAAACGCGATGCTCGTGGGAGCCGCACCCCCGTCCAGAAGCTCACGGTAGGCCGCGAGTGCATCCTGCAGCCCGGCGGGAAACGGGTGTTCCGGTGCGAGCCGGTAGTCGAGGGAGAACGAACGGATGCCGGTTCGGTCGACCAGGGCCGAGGTGAGCGACAGTGCAGTCTCGGGAGAGCCAGACACATTGCCGCCGCCGTGGAAGTACAGGATCGTACCTGGAGTGGTCTGCCGCTGTGACTCGACCATCAGT
>NZ_JBOGDD010000907.1:0-14303 GCF_050701675.1 Mycobacterium sp.
CCGAGAGCCAGCACGCCAGGGTGTAGACCAGGCATCTCGGGGATCAGGACCACTCCAGGACCCTCGCCCCTGCGGTAGACGTCGTAGGTGAAACCTTCCGCGGAGAACGGCTCGACGGTCCATCCGGTGAGGTCGGCTTCCGGAGCCGCCCCGCCTGCGACATCGGACTTGCGTGAGGTCATGGCTGGCTCCTAGCTGACGGGCAGTGGCGGCTGCGACTCTGTCGCCGCTGCCAGCGTACGGTACTCGTCGGTACCCGCGGGGCCCGTCACGGCGATCTGCGCTGGCCCGGTCGGACCCGTCAGCCGCGCCGTCCAAACGGGCCGCGAATCCTCACCGCCCTCGTACACGATCCACTTGACGCCGTTCACGTCCTGAGTACCGGTCGGTGCCAGGTTGGTGTCGATGGACCTGATCAGGCTCTGCTCATCGGCGTCGCTCTGCATCAGGCTGATGAACATGCCCGTCGGCGCCAGATAGCCGACGCGGGAGATCACCGCCCGCTGCGGCTTGCCTGCCAGATCGGTCCGGCCGCCGTCGATGCTGCCCCGCGAACCGGAGTTGGCGTGCCAGCTGCCGGGCAGTTGCGGCAGCCGGATCGGAATCTTCAGCGCCTCGGCGTCGGCCTTCATCGCCGCAGGCGTGTCATAGACCGGTACAGGCCCCTGACCTGGGCCGTTGGGGGCGAACGAGCACATCCCGAGCAGCCCGGCCAGCACGATGCACGCGAGCACCAGGGGCGCCATCGACCAGAACATGTCGCGGCCGTCCTGCCGGAGCCGCGACTTGGCGGGCTTCGGTTCCGGAGCCGCCTGGGGTGTGGTCACCCCGCCAGTATCCCAGCTCCCAAACTCCGAACGGTTAATGGGAGAATCTGGACCCATGACCCCATCTCGCCGCGAAGCTCCGGATCGCAACCTTGCCCTCGAGTTGGTGCGCGTGACCGAGGCCGGCGCGATGGCGGCGGGCCGCTGGGTGGGCCGCGGCGACAAGGAGGGCGGCGACGGTGCTGCCGTCGACGCCATGCGCGAGTTGGTGAACTCCGTGTCGATGCGAGGCGTGGTGGTCATCGGGGAGGGCGAGAAGGACAACGCCCCCATGCTCTACAACGGCGAAGAAGTCGGCAACGGCGACGGGCCGGACTGCGACTTCGCCGTCGATCCCGTCGACGGCACCACGCTGATGAGCAAGGGCATGCCCAATGCCATCTCGGTGCTCGCGGTCGCCGAACGCGGCGCCATGTTCGACCCGTCGGCGGTGTTCTACATGAACAAGATCGCCGTCGGTCCGGACGCCGTCGACGTCATCGACATCACCGCGCCGATCGGCGAGAACATCCGCCAGGTGGCCAAGGTGAAGAAGTCCAGCGTCGCCGATCTCACGGTCTGCGTACTGGACCGGCCGCGCCACGCCAAACTCATCGAGGACGTGCGCGAGGCGGGGGCCCGCATCCGACTGATCTCCGACGGCGACGTCGCCGGCGCCATCGCCGCCTGTCGACCCGGGTCCGGCACCGACATGCTCGCGGGCATCGGCGGCACCCCCGAGGGCATCATCACCGCAGCGGCGATCCGCTGCATGGGTGGCGCCATCCAGGCGGTCCTGGCTCCGACCGACGACGCCGAACGCCAGAAGGCCGTCGACGCCGGTCACGACCTCGACCGCGTGCTGCACACCGAGGACCTGGTGTCCGGGGAGAACGTCTTCTTCTCCGCCACCGGCGTCACCGATGGCGATCTGCTGCAGGGTGTGCGCTACTCCGGCGGCGGCTGCACCACGCAGTCGATCGTCATGCGCAGCAAGTCGGGCACCGTCCGGATGATCGAGGCCTACCACCGCCTGTCCAAGCTCAACGAGTACTCCGCGGTCGACTTCACCGGAGACAAGACCGCCGCCTACCCACTGCCGTAGAAACGCTTCGCCACCAACCGAATTCAAACGAACAGGGAGCAGATGTCCGCCGACAGCGCAGTCGAGAAGACAGCCGACGCCGAGTACCGCATCGAGCACGACACCATGGGTGAGGTGCGCGTGCCCATCGCCGCACTGTGGCGTGCGCAGACCCAAAGGGCCGTCGAGAACTTCCCGATCTCGGGCCGCGGGCTCGAGCGCACTCAGATCCGCGCGCTCGGCCTGCTCAAGGGCGCCTGCGCCCAGGTCAACAAGGACCTCGGTCTGCTCGCAGCCGAGAAGGCCGACGCGATCATCGCCGCCGCCGGTGAAATCGCCGACGGCCTGCACGACGACCAGTTCCCCATCGACGTCTTCCAGACGGGCTCGGGCACCAGCTCGAACATGAACGCCAACGAGGTGATTGCGGGCATCGCCGCGGCCAACGGTGTCACGGTTCACCCGAACGACGACGTCAACATGTCGCAGAGCTCCAACGACACGTTCCCGACCGCCACGCACATCGCTGCCACCGAAGCCGCTGTGCGGCACCTGATTCCGGCTCTCGAGGTGCTGCACGAGTCGCTGGCCAACAAGGCCAGGCAGTGGCGGACCGTGGTCAAGTCCGGCCGCACGCACCTCATGGACGCGGTGCCGGTCACCCTTGGCCAGGAGTTCGGCGGCTACGCCCGTCAGGTCGAGGCCGGCATCGAACGGGTGAAGGCGACGCTGCCCCGCCTCGGCGAGTTGGCGATCGGCGGCACCGCCGTCGGTACCGGGCTGAATGCGCCCGACGGGTTCGGCGCCAAGGTCGTCGACGTGCTGGTCGAGAGGACCGGTATCGCCGAATTGCGCACGGCGGTCGACTCATTCGAGGCGCAGGCCGCCCGCGACGGTCTCGTCGAAGCCTCCGGCGCCCTCAAGACCATCGCCGTCTCGCTGACCAAGATCGCCAACGACGTGCGATGGATGGGTTCGGGTCCGCTGACGGGCCTCGGCGAGCTTCAGCTGCCGGACCTGCAGCCGGGCAGCTCGATCATGCCGGGCAAGGTCAACCCCGTGCTCCCCGAGGCGGTCACCCAGGTGGCCGCACAGGTCATCGGCAACGACGCCGCGATCACGTGGGGCGGCGGCAACGGCGCGTTCGAGCTCAACGTGTACATCCCGATGATGGCGCGCAACGTGCTCGAGTCCTTCACCCTGCTGTCCAACGTGTCGAAGTTGTTCGCCGAGAGGTGCATTGACGGCCTCATCGCCAACGAGAAGCACCTGCGGGAACTGGCCGAGTCCTCGCCGTCGATCGTGACGCCGCTGAACTCCGCGATCGGCTACGAAGAGGCCGCCAAGGTGGCCAAGGAAGCGCTCAAGGAGCGCAAGACCATTCGGCAGACCGTCATCGACCGCGGCCTGATCGGCGACAAGCTGTCGGAATCCGAACTCGACAAGCGGCTCGACGTGTTGAAGATGGCCAAGGTCAAGGATGGCGACTGAACCATCATCACGCGAGCAGACGCAAAAGCCCCTGAATCCGGCGAAGTGAGGGGCTTTTGTGTCTGCTCGGCGGGGAAGGGGGCACCGTGACGGAGGACTCGCTGCACGTCCGGCTCGGCGTCACGCACCTGCTGACCAGCTACCAGTACCTGGCCGACACCGGCAAGGTCGAGCGGCTCGCGCAGCTGTTCGCGCCGGACGGTGTGCTGGAACTCGACGGGGTCGGTCCCACACACCGGCGTGGACGCCGTGTTGGCGTTCTTTCGCCATACCGCAGGACGTTTCCGCGACGCCGACTTCCTGCCCGCCCGTCACCATCTGAGTTCGATCTACGTCGAGTCACGGCCCGACGGCAGCGCGAAGGCGTATTCGTGTTTCCAGTTCATCGGCACCCGCGGGCTCGATCACTGGGGCACCTACCGTGACGTCGCCGTGGAAACCGACGATGGCTGGCGCTTCGCGCACCGACGTGTCGTCACCGAGGGTTTCGCGCCGGGCTCGCATCTGGCGCCCCCGTCTCATCGGGGACCGTGACCAGCCACCGGATCCCCGGCCACGCCGTGAGGCTGTGCACGACGAGGCTGAGCGTCACGGTGACGACCACTACCTGAGTGATCAACGCCTCCTGCTGGATCTCGCCCCGGTTGACGATGAGCAGGCCCAGCACCAGCGTGCCGATGCCGCGCGGTCCGAACCACCCGACGAACAGCCGGTTCCGCGCGGGGAGGTCGCTGCGGATCAGCGCCACGCTCACGGCCACCATGCGCACTGCGAACAACGCCAGCACGGCGAAGAGCACCACTCGCCAGCCGGCGTCGCGCCAACCGACGACGACCGCGTAACTGCCGAACATGGCGAAGACCATCAGCTCCAGCAGTTGACCGGCAGCCTCGGACACCTGCGTCTCCGTCGGGACGCCGATGCGCTTGGCCATGAACGCGAAGGCGAGGCCACCGGCGAACGCGGCGACGAAGCCGCTGCCGTGCAGCCGCTCCCCCACCTGGAAGCACACCAGCGCGACGGCGAGCGTGGCCAGTTGCGCCCAGGTGTCGCTCATCCATTCGCGTCTCTGCGACCGCGTGATCACCAACCCACCGAGGAGACCGACACCCACGCCGACCACGACGGACACCACCTCGGTGCGAACGAGGAACAGGCTCCATCGATTGGCATCGGGGTCGCTCTGCTCGGAGGCGAGTGCCAGCGCGGCGAGCATGGCGGCCAGGGCGAACCCGTCGTAGAAGCCGCTCTCGGTGGACAACGCGTGGCGGACGCGATCCGGGATGCGCACGTCCTCGAGCAGCGCGTCGATGAGCGCCACTTCCGTCGGCGCGACGATCGCCGCCAGGCACACCGCCTCCCACAGCGGCATCACCGGCAACACCAATATCGCAGTAAGCGTGCCGAGCACCAGGGCCAGAGGGATGCCGATCACTAGCAACCGGAAGGTGACCTCGCGGCGTCGGAACACCACCGTCAGATCGAGTTGCGCGGCCTGGTTGAACAGGATCACCGTCAGCGCCAACTGGGCGACGACGGTGAAGCTCGCGGCGTCCGTTCCGATGTCCACCACACCGAGGACGAAGGGGCCCAACACGATTCCGAACAGGACGAAGATCAGAGCCGGCGCCAGATACCAGCGCTTGACCAGACCCGAGACCACCGCATAGCACAACACCAGAACGGTCAAGACGAACGCGGTGTTGGAGTGCATCGAGATCGTCAGGCGCCGTTGTTCGGTCCGCCGGAGTTCTGATCGGGGATGTCGGTGATCGGGAGGTTGGGCATCGGCGCGGGCGACGGTGTGTTCGGCAGCGACGGGATCTCGCCGGGCGGGATGTCGACGAGTTCGTTGACGGGCGGGCCGTTGTCCCGGCTGCCGTAGGTGCTGCCTGGCGCCCGCGGTCCGATCATCTGGCTGACCGTCACCATGTGATACCCGTTGGCCTTCAGCACCGGGAGGAACTGCTGGATCAGGTCGACGGTCGAGGAGTACGCATCGTGGAACAACACCACCGAATTCGGCTTGATCTGCGTCATCAGCATGTAGCGGGTGGCCGCGGTGTTGGCGTCGTTGGCCCAGTCGAACGGGATGACGTCCCAGTTGATGTCGGCCAGTCCCTGCTTCTTCGCCTCGGCGAGCACGGCATCGTTGATCAGGCCACCGGCGGTGCGGACCAGCGTCGGCCGCTGCCCCGTCGCCGACTCGATGGCGTCGCTGGCCTTGCTGAGCTGCGCCGCGATGTCCTCCGGCGGAATCGTCGTCATGTTCGGGTGTTCCCAGGTGTGGCTGCCAAGCTCCATGCCCGCTTCGACGACGCGCTTGGCGCCCTCGGGGTTGGCGGCCACCTTGTTGCCGATCTCGAAGAACGTCGCCTTCGCGTCGTTGTCCTTGAGGATCTGGAGCAGCCGGTCGGTGTAGGGGCTCGGTCCGTCGTCGAACGTCAGCGCGATGCACTTGTACTGCGAGCAGTCGACTTCGTCGGCCTTGGCAACGTGCCCGGTCCAGCTTCCGATCACCACGATGGCCACACCGGCGCAGACGCCGATGACGGTCCGCCAGTAGGACCAGGCGGGGGTGTCGGGGCGCCTACGCACGCTGGCAGCCTACCGGGGGTTCCAGATAGCGCTCACGGCGACGAAGTGTGAGTGGTGTGCGCCGTGAGCACTATCTGGATGAAGAGCATCAGGGCAGGGCGCCGGGGCTGAACTCCTCCAGCATCTCGGTGACCAGAGCCGCGATCGGCGAACGTTCACTGCGCAGCAGCGTGATGTGGGCGAACAGCGGATGCCCCTTGAGCTTCTCGATGACCGCCGCGACGCCGTCGTGCCGCCCGACCCGCAGGTTGTCGCGTTGGGCGACGTCGTGGGTGAGCACCACCCGCGATCCGGCGCCGAGGCGCGACAGCACCGTCAGCAGGACGTTGCGCTCAAGGGACTGAGCCTCGTCGACGATCACGAACGAATCGTGCAGCGAACGGCCGCGGATGTGGGTCAGCGGCAGCACCTCGAGCATCCCGCGGGCATGCACCTCTTCCAGGACCGCGGGGCTGGCGAGGCCCTCCAGCGTGTCGAAGACGGCCTGCGCCCATGGGCCCATCTTCTCGCTCTCGCTACCCGGCAGGTATCCGAGATCCTGGCCGCCGACGGCGTACAGCGGGCGGAAGACGACGACCTTGCGCTGTGTGCGGCGCTCAAGCACCGCCTCGAGGCCCGCGCACAGCGCGAGGGCGGACTTACCGGTGCCCGCCTTGCCGCCGAGGGAGACGATGCCGACCGACTCGTCGAGCAGGAGATCGAGGGCGACGCGTTGTTCGGCTGACCTTCCCCGGAGGCCGAACACCTCGCGGTCGCCGCGGACCAGCTGCACCCGCTTCTCGGCGTTGACGCGGCCCAGGGCGTGCGAGTTGCCACCCAACAGTCGAACACCCGTGTGGCAGGGAAGGTTTCGAGCCTCCTCCAGGTCGATCTCGCCATCGGAGAACAGCGTGTCGATATCCTCGGACGCGGCGTCGACCTCGGCCATTCCCGTCCAGCCGGACGTCACGACGTCCTGGGCGTGGTACTCGTCGGCGGGTAGTCCGACGGCGCCTGCCTTGACCCGCAGCGGGATGTCCTTGCTGACCAGCGTCACCAGCTTGCCCTCGGCGGCGAGGTTGGCGGCACAGGTGAGGATGCGGGCGTCGTTGGTCCCGGTGCGGAAGCCGGCAGGCAAAACTGTGGGGTCGCTGTGATTGAGCTCGATCTGGAGCGTACCGCCTTGGGTGCCAATGGGAATGGGCTGATCGAGGCGTCCGTGTTCGAGCCGAAGATCGTCGAACATCCGCAGAGCCTGCCGCGCGAACCAACCCAGCTCGTGGTGGTGTCGTTTGGCTTCCAGCTCGCTGATGACCACGAGCGGGACGACCACTTCGTGTTCGGCGAAGCGGTTGCACGCCCAGGGATCGGACAGCAGCACGGAGGTGTCGAGCACATAGGTCCGAACGGACGAATCAGTCACGTGGCGCTCCTAGGCCCGTGCGGCACCGCACGAACTCCCTCGGCGGATACCGCGGTACCAGGACCGGGGCCGGTCCCATCTTCGTCGAAACGACGGGTACCGCCCGGATAGCAGAGCATGTCGGCCATCGAAAGCGACGCTACCCCCGTCGCGACGAATGCGCCGCGCAGGCGCGCCGTGGCCGAAATGTGTCCAGTCGGTTAACTACTGGGCGGTGAATTCCGCCAGCGCGGGGACGTCCGCGAGACCCCATTCGGCAACGAGATCGGAGATGACCTTGCGCCGCGCCGCGTCGTCGAAGATCCCCGACTCGGCGACCACGCGCACCTTGTCGCGATAGGCGTCGATGTCGGCCCCGATCGCCTCGAAACCGGCAGCGCGTTTGGCGATCGCGTCGATCGTCTCGTCCCGCGTGAATGACACGCAGTAAGCGACGAGGTTGGCGAAGAACTCCGAGTGACGCTCCTCGTCCCTTGCGATCCGACCGACCATCTTCTTCAGCACCGGTTCGGTGATCTGGGCCTCGAGGTTGCGGCAGTACACGCCGTGGGCCCGCTCGAGCAGGGCCATGTAGGCCAGCGTCTCGATCTGGGTGTACGAATCGGCGCGGTAGCCCTTCATCACGTGCTCGACGCGGACGTCCTCATTGGCGCTGGGGTCGATCTCGCGGGTCACCACCAGGTAATTGCGCACCGCGACGGCGTGAAGGTGTTCCTCGGCGGTCCAGCGGCCCAGCCAGCGACCCCACCTGTCGTCGAGGATGAAGTGCTCGACGAGCTCACGGTGGTACCCGGCGAGGTTGTCCTTGGTGATGAGCAGGATCTCGAGGGCATCGGTGATGTGCTTGGGCAGCGTGACCGACGACGGATCCCAGTCCTTGCCGCCCAGGAAGGCGAAGTTCTCGCCCTGCTCGAACGGCACGTAGTCGTGCGCGTACCAGGGCTCCTCGGTCGCGATGTGGCGCACGAGGTTCTCCCCCACCACCGGCTCGAGTTCCAGGGTCAGCGCGTTGGCTACCGGCTTGTCTCCCATGAAACTAACTGTAACCCGTGGACACACATTCTCCGAAATCGGATCGGGCGTGTCAGCGTCTCAAAGTCTTCAGAGTGTGAGGCCGGGGTAGAGCGGATTCGCGTTCAGCAGTTCGGCCGATGCGGCGTGCACGCGGTCGGCGGTTCCGTCGGCGAGCTTGTACTTCGCCTTCGAGGAACCCTCGGGCTGGGTGTTCTTCAGGACGTCGACGACCAACTCGGCCACACGATCGAAGTCGGCGCCGTCGAAGCCGCGGGAGGTCAACGCAGGCGTGCCGAACCGGATGCCGCTGGTGTACCAGGCCCCGTTGGGGTCGGCGGGGATCGAGTTGCGGTTGGTGACGACGCCGGAGTCCAGCAGGGCGGACTCGGCCTGACGCCCCGTGAGGCCGAACGAGGTGACGTCGAGCAGCACGATGTGGTTGTCGGTGCCGCCGGTGACCAGCTGCGCGCCGCGCTTGAGGAAACCTTCGGCCAGCGCCTTGGCGTTGTCGGCGATGCGCTGCGCGTACTCCTGGAATGACGGCTGGCGCGCCTCCGCGAGCGCGACGGCCTTGGCCGCCATCACGTGAGACAGCGGCCCGCCGAGCACCATCGGGCAACCCTTGTCGACGGCCGCCGAGTACTCCTCGGTGGCCAGGACCAGACCGCCGCGAGGGCCACGCAGCGACTTGTGCGTCGTCGTCGTGGTGATGTGCGCGTGGGGCACCGGATCCTCGTCGCCGATGAACACCTTGCCCGCCACCAGCCCTGCGAAGTGAGCCATGTCGACCATGAACGTGGCACCGACCTCGTCGGCGATCTCGCGCATCTTGGCGAAGTTCACCCGCCGCGGGTAGGCCGAGTACCCGGCCACCAGGACCAGCGGCTTGAACTCGCGCGCCGCAGCGGCCACCTTGGCGTAGTCGAGCAGCCCCGTCTCGGGGTCGGTGCCGTAGCTGCGCTGGTGGAACATCTTGCCGGAGATGTTGGGCCGGAAGCCGTGAGTCAGGTGACCACCCGCGTCCAGCGACATCCCCATCAACCGTTGGTTGCCGAGCTTGCCGCGCAGCGTCTCCCAGTCCGCCTCGGACAGGTCGTTGACGCTCTTGGCGCCGAGCTCCGCCAGGCCCGGCGTCTCGACGCGGGTGTTGAGGATGGCCCAGTACGCGACGAGGTTGGCGTCGATGCCGGAGTGCGGCTGGGCGTAGGCGTAGGGCGCGCCGAACAGCTCGCGGGCATGCTCCGCGGCGAGCGTCTCGACGGTGTCGACGTTCTGGCAGCCGGCGTAGAAGCGGTGCCCGATGGTGCCCTCGGCGTACTTGTCAGAGAGCCACGTCCCCATGGTCAGCAGCACGGCGGGTGAGGCGTAGTTTTCGCTGGCGATCAGCTTGAGCGAATCACGCTGATCGGCAAGCTCTTTGCGCGTCGCAGCGGCGATGCGGGGCTCGACGGATTCGATGACCTGCAACGCGGCCTGGTACGCGGCGCTCGCGGTCTCGGCGTACTCGGCGCCCAGCGCAGGAGTAGGTGTGATCACTGAGTCGGAGGTCATGGGACCAGCCTAAACCGGCCACGCTGCCGTCTGGTCATGACCCGGACGGTCTCGGGTCACACACGCCTCGTGCGTCTCTCTTGGGATGGGTGTTCGATGTGCCCGGCTACGAGCGACTCATGCGACGTCCACCCGCAGCGCCGACGGGACCAGCGGCTCGTCGAGCAGCCTTCCGAACCGCTCGGTGAGCGTGACGTCGGCGGGCCGCGCATCCAGCCAGGACCGCAGCAGCCGGTAACCCTCGACGTAGGTGCTCGTGTAGGCCCGCCATAGCGGCGACGACAGGAAACGCAGCGACTGACGGGCCCGGGTCTCGCTGGTCAGTTGCCACCGCTGAAGGAACGCGACGACGTCGTCGACGTCGCGGTGCTCGTCGTGCAGCATCAGCGCGGCGTCCTGGCGGACGTCGGCCAGTGCGGCGGACGCCTGCGCGACCGCGACCGCGCGCTCCCCGTCGAACCGCAGGCCCAGATCGGCGTAGATCTCCGTTGCCCAGGCACCCCAGTCGGGCCCAATCGCGGCATACAGCGCGAGGTCGGCCAAGCCCTCGGCCATCAAGCATTGCGGGGTGTTCACCAGGAAGATCGTCTGCTCAGTCTGACCCTGGCGCGCGACGAGCCCGGCTTCCTTGCGGCAGTGCTCGGTGTGGTGGCCGGGATAGGACTCGTGGGCGACCAGCCTCGGCAGACCCGACATCTGCTGTTTGAGGTCGGCGTTCACGGCGACCGTGGACCGGTAGTCGCCCTCGTAGTAGTTGAAGCCCGACCATGGCTTGTCGGTGACGATCTCGTAGACGATGGTTTCGGCGTCCGGCAGCGGGAAGTCCGCGCGCACCCTGTCCCGCAACGCGCTGGAGAACGCGTGGATGCACTCCTCGAGGCGCTCCGGCGGGATCTCCTCACCGCTGCGGTAGGCCTGCATCCGGTCGGCCAGCGGACCCGTCCCGCCGAGCGCCTCGTCGAGCTTGCGATGGGCCTCGCCGTACTTCTCCGGATCGCCCTTGGCGATGTCGACGTCGAAGTAGTCGTGCACCTCCTGCACGAAGCCGACGTTCTCGCCAGCGAACTTGCGTCCCGCACACGCCAGCGCCCTCAGGTGTGCGGCGATGTAGTCGGCCCGCTGCGGATCGAGGCCGTCGGCGCCGGGCAGCTCGGCGATCAACGTCTGGGCCCGACGGGCCAGCTCGGCGGGTTGGGGCGGCGGTTCGGCACCGACGACGGCCCGCAGCGCGGGATCGCCCGTGAACGAGTCGACGTAGCCCTCCTCGACCCGGTCGAACCTCAGACCGAGGAGCAGATACTCGCGGATGACGGTGGTGGCGTCCATGCCCTCAACCGTAAGTGCAAGACTGACTGCATGGCGCGGACGAGCGAGCCGAGTCCGTACGTCGAGTTCGACCGGAGTCAGTGGCGTTCGCTGCGCATGTCGACTCCGTTGAAGCTGACCGAGAGTGAGCTCCTCGGGCTTCGCGGCCTCGGCGAACAACTGGACCTGCTGGAAGTCGAAGAGGTCTATCTTCCGCTGGCCCGGTTGATCCACCTGCAGGTCGCCGCCCGACAGCGACTCTTCGCGACGACGGCCGAGTTCCTCGGCGAACCCCAGCAGAATCCCGACCGTCCGGTGCCCTTCGTGATCGGGGTGGCGGGCAGCGTCGCCGTTGGCAAGTCCACCACCGCACGCGTGCTGCAGGCGCTGCTGGCCCGCTGGGAGCACCACCCTCGGGTCGACCTCGTCACCACCGACGGATTCCTCTACCCCAACGCCGAGTTGTCGCGCCGAAACCTGATGCACCGCAAGGGCTTTCCCGAAAGCTACGACCGTCGCGGGCTGATGCGGTTCGTCACGGCGGTCAAGTCGGGATCCGACCAGGTGTGCGCGCCGGTGTATTCGCACCTGCTCTACGACATCGTTCCCGGCGAGCAGATGGAGATCAAACACCCCGACATCCTCATCCTCGAGGGTCTCAACGTGTTGCAGACCGGCCCCGCGCTCATGGTGTCGGACCTGTTCGACTTCTCGGTGTACGTCGACGCGCGCATCGAGGACATCGAGGGCTGGTACGTGTCGCGCTTCCTGGCCATGCGGGCTGGGGCGTTCGCCGACCCGCAGTCGCACTTCCACCACTACTCGACGCTGACCGACGAGCAGGCCGAGTTCGCGGCGCGCGACATCTGGCATTCGATCAACCGCCCCAACCTGATCGACAACATCCTCCCGACGCGGCCGCGCGCCACGCTGGTGCTGCGCAAGGACGCCGACCACGCGATCAACCGGCTGCGCCTGCGCAAGCTCTAGACCCCCACCCCCGCGAGTTCGGCGCGCTCAGTTGCGGTGACCGCTACGGAGCGCGCCGAGATCGCCAGGGTCAGGCGCGCATGCGGCGCAGGCCGAGATACTGCAGATCGGCCATCACCAGCGTGTAGACGCCACTGCCGAGGGTGAGGACGACGCCCATGGTGGTGAGCGGCCAGACGCCGGCCAGGACGATGGCCACCGCCGCCACGGTGTAGACGACGTTCCCGATCACCAAGAAGACGCCCGGCCTACGGACGTGCTTCATCAGCGACAGCGCGATCACCGCAACGCCGTAGGCGATGAACAGGGTGCCCATCGAGTATTCGAGCGCGGGCGTGGTGCCGGACAGTTCGGCGATGCGCGGTGCAACGGCGACGCCTGCGATGCCCATGAGTCCGGTGAGTACGGCGTCGAGTCGCATGGCGAACCTCAGGAACGCGTCCTTGGCGATCGCGGTGGCGGGGATGGTGATGGCAGTCATGAATCTTCCCTTCTCCTTTGATGTGAACGATGAGGCCGGTGCGGGCCGCACGCCGTAACCTCTTGCGGCGGGCGGCCGCGCACCGGTTCGTAGGGAGTCACGCCAGACGGCGCACTCCGAGGTATTGCAGGTACGCGAGCCCGAGTGTCGCGGCGACGGTGGCCAGCATCATGGCGACGCCCGCTCCGGTCAGCGGCAGCACGCCAGCCACCAGAACCGACACGGCTACGACGGCGAAGACGACGTTGGCCACGACGATGCCGATCCCGATGCGCCGGACGAAGGATGCCGCAGCCATGACGTACAGGGCGACGCCGTAGCCGACGAGCGCGGCGCCCGCGATCCACTCGGATACGGCCGTGAGACCCGACAGCCGGGAGAGCGGGTCGGCGGCCATCGCGACGAGCAGGCCGAGGCCTGCGCACAGGGTGGCGTCGGCGCGCATGGCGAAGCGCAGCAGGCTATCCGAACTGTCGGCCAATGGTTTGGTGGTGATGGTGGCGGTCATCGTGAACTCCTCGGCGTTGAGGTCTCGGTCAACACCGATGCTGCTCAGGGGGCACTGCCAGATCGACGCCCATTGCTGCCAATCACTGCCATCGCCAGGTCAGAACGTCGATGACACCGTCGTGCCACGCAGATCCGCCGCGATGACGCGGGCCGCCGCGTTCTGCCAGTTGTGCAGCGAGCGCTGCGGCACCTCGGTCACGAACCACTGCCAGGCCTGCCGCGCGACCGGGTCCAGACCCGCGGCGGTCGCATTCTGCGCGTACGCCCGCACCCCGACGACGTACGGGAAGTACAGCGAGTTGTAGTGCCGCCACTGCTCGGTGACGCCGAAACCCGCGCCGTCACGTGGCTTGAGCGCGGCGATGCGGTCGGCGAGCAGTGCTCGCAACTCGTTGGCCCGTTCCAGCGGCTGATCGGGCGCGCCACGCTCTGCCAGCCGCTCGTCGATGAGCGGCAGCGCGGTCAGCGGGCTGGCGACGAGTTTGGACAGATCGCCATAGTGGCCGAGCGCCCGGCGGGTGAGGCGGACGAAGGTGTCGTCGTCCACGCCGTCGAGCGGGCTCTCCGACCGCAGTGGCAGCGCGGACTCCGTGCGACGCAGTGCGGCGCGGTCGGCGCGCAGCGCGGGCGAGGACGAGAAGGCGAGCCGGTCGAGCACCCCGGCGAGCGGGTCGGCCATGACGTTGATCCCGATCGCGACGGCGAGACTGGTGAACAACAGCACCGACAGCGCGGCGTGCTCGTCGGTGACCGCCATGCCGACGAGCACCTGCCCGCCGAAGAGCACGGCGACGACGACGCTGCCGGTGAACGACCGCAGCATGTCGGCCCGTAGCGCGTGCCCCTCGTCGAACGCGTCCCACAGCGCGACGGCGATACCGAGCAGCAGCACGTCGAATCCGGTGGACGCCAGCGCCAGCCAGCTCGGCACCAGGCCGAGCGGGATGACGAGGATGGCGTTGCCCAGCGCGAAGAACAGCGTCGCGATGACGGCCACGCCGATCACGCGCCGCGGCTTGCGTGGGCGTCGCAGGGCGACGGCCATGGCGCCGAGCGTGGACAGTGAGATCA
>NZ_JBOGDD010000908.1:0-10545 GCF_050701675.1 Mycobacterium sp.
CGTCCACGCTGGCCGTGCATCCGCTGCTCGGCGCGCACGTCAAGCTGCCCGAAGAGCCCGAACGTCACGTCTGGCAGTCCGACGTGGGCACCGATGCCCAGCCGTGGCTGGCCGACCACCAGGTGCACAACATCGCTGCCCTACCCGGAGCGGCGTACTGCGAGATGGCGCTGGCCGCGGCCCGCACGGTCGTGGGCGAGGCATCGGAAGCCCGTGACATCGTCTTCGAGGACATGCTCCTCCTCGAGGAGACGACGCCGGTCTCCGCAGTCGCGTCGATCACGCCTGCGGGCGCCATCGACTTCCAGGTGATGACCCACCAGGAGGGCGCCGAGATCCGGAGGGCGAAGGCGGTACTGCAAGCCGTAGTCGACGAGGACGAGCCCGCGGCATACGACATCACCGAGTTGAGGGCGGCCCACCCCGTGGAGTTGGACGGGGCGGAGATGCGTGACTGGTACGACGCTCGCGGCATCCAGTACGGTCCCGCCTTCGGCGGTCTGACCACCGCGCACGCGTCCGAGGGGCCGGGTGGCACCGTGCTCGCCGCAGTGGCGTTGCCCGGTTCGATCCGATCCCAGCAGGGTGGTTACGGCATCCACCCTGCGCTGCTCGACGTCTGCTTCCAGGCCGTCGGTGCGCATCCCGATCTGCACGCCGACACCACCGGCACGCTGATGCTGCCGCTCGGGGTGAGACGCCTGCGCGCTCACTCGTCGACACGCAACGCCCACTACTGCTACGTACAGATGGTCAGCGCCAACGCCGGAGCGGTCGAGGTCGACATCGAGGTTCTCGACGAACACGGCGCGGTCCTGCTCACGGTGACCGGCCTGCGCCTCGGCACGGGTGTGTCCGAGTCGGGCCAGCGCGAAAGAACCCTCAACGAGCGGCTGCTGACAATCGACTGGCGTCGGCAGGACGCACCCGAGGCGGACACCGCTGCCGCGGGCGAGTGGCTGGTGATCGCCACCGACGAGGCCGACATGCTGTCGACCGAACTCGCCGAGGCGATGAAGCTCGCCGACGCCCAGATCGCCACGATGGTCTGGCCCCAGGGTGCCGACCAGGTTGCGCTGGCGGAGCAGATGCGCACTCAGCTCACCGCGCGCCCGTTCAGCGGCGTTGTCGTCGTGACACCGCCGTCCGCTGGATCGGCCGACGCGGAGACCACCCGCAAGGGTGCGGACCTGGTCCGTCACCTGGTTCGCATCGTCCGCGAATTGCCCGACGTGCCAGGCGAACCACCGCGGCTGCTGTTGGTGACGCGGGGCGCCCAGACGGTCGTCGAGAATGACGTCGCGAATCTGGAGCAGGGTGGACTGCGGGGTCTGATGCGCGTCATCGGCATGGAACACCCGGGGCTGGCTGCCACCACCGTCGACATCGATGACGGCACCGACACGAAACAGGTAGCCGCACAGCTGCTTTCCGGCTCCGACGAGGATGAGACGGCGTGGCGACGGGGCGAGTGGTACACCGCCCGCCTCAACCTGACTCCACTGCAACCGGACGAGCGACGGTCCACCGTGGTCGACCCCGCCAAGGACGGCATGCGTCTGCAGGTCCGCGCTCCCGGCGACCTTCAGTCGGCCGAACTGGCTGCCTACGACCGGGTTCCGCCCGGTCCCGGCGAGATCGAGGTGTCAGTCGCGGCGTGCAACCTGAACTTCGCCGACGTGCTCATCGCGTTCGGTCGGTACCCGAGCTTCGAGGGACGACTGCCCCAGCTCGGCGCTGACTTCGCAGGCGTCGTCACTGCGGTCGGCGATGGCGTCACCGACCACCGGATAGGTGACAGGGTGGCGGGCATCTCCATCAGTGGTGCGTGGTGCACGTTCGTCACGTGCGACGCCGGCCTCGCGGTCAAGATCCCCGAAGGGGTCACCGAGGGTCAGGCGGCAGCCGTGCCGAGCGCACACGCCACCGCGTGGTATGGCCTTCACGATCTCGCCAGGATCGAAGAGGGCGACAAGGTACTCATCCACTCCGCCACCGGTGGTGTCGGTCAGGCCGCGGTGGCCATCGCGAAGGCCGCAGGCGCCGAGATCTTCGCAACGGCGGGCACGCCGGAGAAGCGAGAGACGTTGCGCTCCATCGGAATCGAGTATGTCTACGATTCGCGTAGCACGGAGTTCGCCGAGCTGATCCGCAAGGACACCGACGGCTATGGCGTCGACGTCGTGCTCAACTCGCTGCCAGGCGCCGCCCAACGCGCAGGGTTGGAGATCCTGGCACCCAGCGGCCGGTTCGTGGAGATCGGCAAACGGGACATCTACGGCGACACCAAGATGGGCCTGTTCCCGTTCCGCCGCAACCTCTCGTTCTACGCGGTCGACCTGGCACTGCTGACGATCACCAAGCCGGCCAGGCTGCGGCGGCTCCTGAACACGATCTACCAGCAGATCGCGGACGGGATCCTGCCAGTACCGGAGACCACGCACTACCCGCTCGCCGAGGGTGCGACCGCCATCCGCGTGATGGGGGCCGCCGAGCACACCGGCAAGTTGGTACTCGACGTTCCGCACACGGGCTCCTACGACGTCGTCCTGCCGCCCGAGCAGAACCATCCGTTCCGGGGCGACGGTTCCTACGTCATCACCGGTGGGCTCGGCGGGCTTGGGTTGTTCCTCGCCGAGAAGATGGCGTCGTCCGGGTGCGGGCGGATCATCCTCAACGGCAGGTCCGGCCCGAAACCCGAAGCGCTGGAAGCCATCGAGCGCATTCGGGCACTGGGCGCCGAGGTCGACGTCGAGCTCGGTGACATCGCCGAGAGTGACACGGCGAGCCGTCTTGTCGTGGCCGCGACCGCAACGGGGCTGCCGCTACGCGGCGTGCTCCATGCGGCGGCGTTGGTGGAGGACGCCACTCTGGCCAACATTACCGACGAGCTGGTGGAACGCGACTGGGCGCCCAAGGTGTACGGCGCGTGGTACCTGCACGAGGCATCCGAATCGCAACCGCTGGACTGGTTCTGCTCGTTCTCGTCAGCGGCGGCGATGGTGGGTTCGCCAGGGCAGGGTGCGTACGCCGCGGCCAACAGCTGGCTGGACGCGTTCACTCACTGGCGGCGCGCGCAGGGATTGCCCGCCAGTTCCATCGCGTGGGGTGCGTGGGCCGAGATCGGGCGAGGTCAGGGCATGGCCGAGGACGCTTCGATGGCGATCAAGCCCGACGACGGCGCCCATGCCTTCGACGTGCTGCAACGGTTCAACCGGGCCTACACCGGCTATGCACCCATTGCGGGGACGCCGTGGTTGACGGCGTTCGCGCAGACCAGCCGCTTCGCCGAGGCGTTCCAGTCGATGGGCCAAGGCCGTTCGGGCACCAGCGAATTCCTCCTCGAACTCGATGAGCTGCCGCACGAGGAGTGGCCGGCGAGGATCCGTCGGCTCATCTCCGACCAGATCAGCCTGATCCTGCGGCGTTCGGTGGATCCGGACCGCCCGTTGTCGGAGTACGGGCTGGACTCGCTCGGCAACCTCGAGCTCCGGACCCGTGTTGAGACCGAGACGGGGGTGCGGATCACCGCCACGGACATCACCACGATCCGCGGGTTGGCCGACTCGGTCTGTGAGAAGTTGGTCCCCGTCGGGGAGGCGGCATGATGCCTCCCCGGCCGCTCGGTGCTGTGGTGATGTTTCCTAGCGAAGAGGAGGAGTGAGCTGTGCTGGTAGGGGTTTTGGAGATCGTCCGGATCGACGAATGGGATCCAGGCACCGGCGCTGTCGTGTCCTGGCACGGATCTCAGGTTTCGCGGGCCAGGGCGATGGAAGCACCGGTGAGCACCGTGCCTGCCAGTTACATGCAGGCGCAGCACATTCGGGGCTTCCACGAGTTCGCCGAACGAGGGTTGGACTACTCGCGGCTGGTGACCGTCTCCTGGGATGAACCCGGGCAGTGCGACCTTCGCGCGATGAGCTACGTGATCAACGCGCATCTGCGGCGCCACGACACTTACCGGAGCTGGTTCGACTACAAGGACGACGGCCGCATCGTCCGGCACACCATGCAGAATCCGAACGACGTCAAGTTCGTCCCGACGAGGCACGGTCAGATGTCCGCGGAGCAGTTCCAGGCACTGATTCTGGCGACGCCCAAGATCGGGGAGTGGGACTGCTTCAGTTTCGGGATCATCCAGCACGACGACCATTTCACGGTCTACGTGATCGTCGACCACGTACACACCGACCCGATGCTGATGGGGATGCTCTTCGTCGAGGTCCATCAGACCTACGACACGTTGCGGGAAGGTGGTGCCCCGCCTGTACTTCCGCAACCGAGCGGGTACGACGACTACTGCGTTCGTCAGCACCAGCGCACATCCACCCTCACGGCGGAGTCTCCAGAGGTGCACAGGTGGGTGGACTTCGCGGGGAGTAACGACGGCACGCTGCCCGAGTTCGCACTGCCACTGGGAGACCCCGAGACGCAGTGCGGTGGCGACATCATGGTGGTCCAGCTGCTCAACGGCGAACAGACCGCTCGCTTCGAATCGGCCTGCATCGCCGCGGGATCGCGGTTCATCGGCGGTGTGTTCGCCGCCGCGGCCGTCGCGCAGTATCGACTGACCGGCGTGGACACCTACTACGGCATGACACCCAAGGATCTGCGCACCCAACCCGAGGAATACGTCACCAACGGGTGGTTCACCGGGATGATTCCCGTCGAGGTCCCGGTGACGGGCGGTTCGTTTGCGCAGACGGCCCGCGCAGCGCAGAAGTCGTTCGACGGGAACACCGATCTGGCGACGGTCCCCTTCGATCGCGTCCTGGAATTGGTGCCGCGACTGCATCGGTCCCATCGAGGATTCCCCATGCTGGCCTACCTCGATGCCGGGCTTCCACCGCTGTCCGCCGTCGTCGCGGGGCACCTCGACGGTGTCAATGCACGCACGTACTGCGACGGGTTGAGCCCGGCCCACATCTGCATGTGGGTGGGGCGCGTCCACGACGAGGTCTCGTTGACGGTGTTCTTCCCGGACAATCCGATCGCGCGGGACTCCGTCACCCGGTACGTCGAGGCGATGCAGGCGGTCTACGCCGGAGTGGCCGAGGGCCGCGAGGTCGTCGTGACGCCCATGCGTGAGACGGCTTGATCGGGGCCGATGAAGATCGCCCTTGCCGTACACGGCACCCGAGGTGACGTCGAGCCCTGCGCAGCGGTGGGACGTGAACTGTTGCGCCGCGGCCACGACGTGCGAATGGCGGTTCCGCCCAACCTGATCGGGTTCGTCGAGTCCGCCGGTGTGCCGGGCGCCGTCGCGTACGGACCGGATTCGCAGAAGCAGCTCGATGCCGACTTCTTCCGGGACTTCTGGAAGGTCCAGAATCCCGTCACGCTCGTCCGCAAGGGCATGGACTACATCACCGAGGGCTGGGCGGAGATGAGCGAGACGCTGATGGCGCTCTCCGAGGACGCCGACATCCTACTGACCGGTACGACGTACCAAGAGGTCGTCGCCAATGTTGCCGAGTGCCGGGGCATTCCGCTGGCTGCCCTGCACTACTTCCCGGCGCGGGTCAACAGCCACATCGTCGCGTTCCCGGCCCCGTCGGCGGTGGTCCGGTCGGTGTGGACGGCCGCCGAGTGGCTGCACTGGCGGATGATGAAGAACGCGGAGGACGCTCAGCGCCGCGCGTTGGGTCTGCCAAGGGCGACGGCCAGGTGTGCGCGGCGCATCGTGGACGGCGGGGCGCTCGAGATCCAGGCCTACGACGAGCTGTTCTTTCCGGGACTGGCCAAGGAGTGGGGTGACAAGAGGCCCTTCGTCGGGGCCTTGACGATGGAGCTGCCGACGACCACCGACGACGAGGTGTCGTCGTGGATCGCCGCGGGCACCCCGCCGATCTACTTCGGCTTCGGCAGCATGCCCGTCGAATCTCCCGCCGAAGCAGTCGCGAAGATCAGCGGGGTATGCGCCGAACTGGGGGAGCGCGCGCTGATCTCCTCAGGTGTCTGGGCTCTCGACGACGAGGGGGCCTACGGTGACCACGTGAAGCTCGTCGGTGCGGTGAACCATGCAGCGGCCTTTCCGCTGTGCCGTGCCGTCGTTCATCACGGCGGTGCAGGCACCACCGCTGCGGGTGTGCGCGCCGCGGTGCCGACCCTGATCCTGTGGGTGGGCGCCGACCAGCCGGTCTGGGCGACTCACGTCAAACGGCTCCAAGTGGGTACCGCGAGGCGCTTCTCGAGCACCAATCGGGACAAGCTGGCGACCGCGCTGCGGAAGGTCCTCGCGCCGGAGGTCGCCGTTCGTGCGCGCGAGGTCGCCACACAGCTGACCAAGCCCAAAGCAAGCGTCTCGGCCGCCGCAGACCTCCTCGAGGAGAAGGCCGGCGTCATGGCCGCGCGGTGATCGACATGGCGAGCACCCTCAAGAAACTGCTTGCGAGAGCGGGTTTCGCCGGCTTGGGCAGATTCATCGTCCGCCATCCCGTCTTGGTGATCGTGGCTTGGCTCGCGCTCGCGCTAACCCTGTTCCTGGCGATACCGCCGCTGCCCGTCGTGGCGTTGAAGAAGCCACCACCCTTCCTGCCCACCGACGCGCCCGTCCTCGTCTCGACCAGCCAGATGAAGGATTCGTTCCACGAGGCCAGCTCGGGCAACCTCGCCGTCGTCATCCTGAGCGACGAGAACGGACTGTCGTCCGCCGACGAGGACACGTATCGAACGCTGGTGGACAAGCTGCGCACGGACACCGCCCACGTGCTGTCCACCCAGGACTTCGTGCACATCCCCGAACTCAAGCAGGGGCTCCAAAGCACCGACAACAAGGCCTGGCAACTCCCGGTCAATCTGGTGGGCACGATGGGTACCGGCGACGGGCAGCGGGCGTACCGGGCGGTGGTCAAGATCGTCAAGGCGACGACGGCCGACACGACGCTGACCGCCAGCGTCATCGGACCCGCCGCGACGCTGGAGGACCTCACCGCGATCGGCGCCGAGGATCAGCACATCATCGAGATCGCGACCGTGTTGATGGTCCTGGTGATCTTGGCGGTGGTCTATCGCAACGTGGTGGCGATGTTCCTCCCACTGGCCACGATCGGCGTCTCCCTCGTCGTCGCGCAACAGGTAGTCGCCGGGCTAGGCCTGGTCGGCCTGCCCCTTGGACCCCAGACGCTCGTCCTGATGACGGGAATGATGCTCGGCGCTGGGACCGACTACGCCGTGTTCCTCTTCAGCCGATACCACGAGTGCGTGCGGACGGGCATGACGTCCGACGACGCGCTGGTGGCCGCGCTCAGCTCGATCGGTGGCGTGGTGATGGGGTCCGCCGCAACGGTGGCCATCACGTTCTTCGGCCTGGCCTTCACCACCCTCGGCATCTTCCTGACCGTCGGTCCCGCCCTGACGGTCACCATCGCGATCGGCTTCATGGCGGCGGTGACGATGCTGCCTGCGTTGATCGTGCTCGCCGGGCGCCGAGGCTGGGTGAAACCGCGCAAGGACATGACCGGTCGGTTCTGGCGGCGGTCGGGCGTCCAGATTGCCCGTAAGCCCAAGATTCACCTGGCGGTCAGCCTCGTCATCCTCATCTCGCTGGCGGCGACGGTGACGCTGGTCAAGTTCAACTATGACGACCGCAAGACGCTGCCAGCCGATGCACCGAGCAATCTCGGGTACACCGCCATGGACGCCCATTTCCCGGTTGCGGGCACGCTGCAGCAGTTCCTCCTCGTCAATGCTCCCAACACGGACCTGCGTAGCCCCAGGTCGCTTGCCGATCTGGAGCAGTTGGCGCACAGGGTGAGTTCGTTGACCGGCATCGCTCTGGTGCGCGGTATCACCAGGCCGAGTGGCAAGGTCCTCGAGCAGGCCATGACCAGCTACCAGGTGGGCCAGGTCGGCGACAAGCTGCTCGATGGGTCGACCCAGATCACGGCCGGAAACTCCGACCTCTCCCGGCTGAGCGGCGGAGCTCACCAACTCGCCGACGTGCTCGGCGGCGTCCGAGGCCAAGTCGTCAACTCGATCGGTTCGATTCGCGGTCTGGTGACCGCACTCTCGGACATGGCAACGAAGTTCGGCGGCGACACGCCGCTGAAGAAGATCGACAGCACGTCGAGCCTGGTGGCCAACATGCAGGTGCTCGGCGCCCAACTCGACGACAACATCGCACGGATCAGCGGCGTCTACTCGTGGGCTGATCCGATCGTCACCGCTCTCAATGCCAGTCCGCTGTGCAACTTCGATCCGGCATGCGTCCAGTCGCGCTCAGACCTGCAACGTGTCGTCACCGCCTACCAGGACGGAAGCCTCGGCAAGCTCTCGAATCTCGGCAATCAACTCAAGTTGACACAGGACGGCCAGTCGCTGGACCAAGTGCTTCTGGCACTCGGCAAGCCTCTCGACGACGCACTAGCATCGGCCCGCAAGCTGGGTGTCACCGATCCAGCCAGCATTCAGAGGCAACTCCTCGGCGTCCAGCAAGGCGCTAACCAACTCGCGGATGCCAGTCAACAACTCGCCATGGGGGTTCAGACTCTCGTCGACAAGACCCGGCAGATCGGCGACGGCCTTGATCAGGCTTCGGCGTTCTTGCTGGCGATGAAGCGTGATGCGGCGGATCCACCGATGTCCGGGTTCTACATCCCGACGGAGATCCTCACCCAAGCGGAATTCAAGAAGGCGGCAACACTCTTCATCTCCGCGGACGGTCACACCGCGCGGTATCTCGTGCAGACCGGGCTCGACCCGTTCAGCACCGCTGCGATGGATCAGGTCCAGCAGATCATCAAGACCGCCCAAAGTGCGCAGCCCAACACGACCTTGGCCGACGCCGACGTGTCGATGGTGGGATTCTCCGTGGCGCAGAAGGATATTCGCAACTACTACAACTCCGACGTCGAGTGGATCATCATCGTCACGCTGATCGTCGTATTCCTCATCCTGGTGATGCTGCTGCGCTCACTGATAGCACCGATCTACCTCGTGCTCTCCGTGATCCTCTCGTACGTCTCCGCCGTCGGGATCGGGGTGGTCTTCTTCCAGTTCATTCTGGGACAACAGCTTTCGTGGAACGTGCCAGGTATGGCGTTCCTGGTGCTGGTGGCGGTCGGCGCTGACTACAACCTGCTCCTCATCTCGCGAATCCGCGAGGAGTCGGTGGGCCGTGGAATTCGGTCGGGGGTGATTCGAACCGTCGGCTCGACGGGCGGGGTGATCACCTCCGCAGGTCTGATCTTCGCGGCGTCGATGTTCGGGTTGACGGCAAGCAGCATCAGCAACATCGTGCAGGTCGGCTTCATCATCGGCGTGGGGTTGCTACTGGACACCTTCGTCGTGCGGACCATCACGGTGCCCGCCATGGCCGTCCTCGTCGGCAAGGCGAACTGGTGGCCGTCTCGGCCTCCCACCAAGCAGTCGGACGCGCGGCCCGAGCAGGACGACGCCGACGCCGACGAGTTGGTATCAGTCGCGCCGGTGGGACACACCGCCGTCGACTACGGAGACGTGACGTAGTACCCGTCAGGTACGACTGGGGTTGTCAAAGCGATGAGCGAAACCTGCGGAGCCGAAACAGATGCCGCGATACCCGGCGGACCACGCCGCTGACGGTCCTCGCTAGTGCGCTCACCTCAAGTCGCCGGTATCGCGCAATGGCAGCCCTCATTGGCCGAAGATAGGTGTCAAGGTCCTGGCCGGCGCGTGCTTCGGCGAAGGACTCCAGACTCAGCTCTGACATTGCTCGCCGCTGGTGGATGAGAGCCCGCCGGCCACCGCCAGATCTATTGGGGTCCGGACGAACTCGCTTCTTGGGCACGCTCAGTCCGGCGCTCAGGTCATCGGCGAGTCGAACCGCCAGTCCGTCGCGACGGTGCCGGAATCCGCCAGCCTGTGACTGTGCCGCCTCGTCGACGCCGATCGACTCCAACTCGATGGCGCCAGATGCGGCCCCACCCTGCAGGATCCGGTCGATCTCCTCGTTCCGACTGACGACGACGTTCGTGCCTCGCCAATCGTCCTTGAAGCGTGGTAGCCAGGCATCCCCGAACACGACGTCGGCAGTCTCGGCGAAGACGTCATCGCAGAAATTGCAGGCTTCGGGTTGGAATGCCCCGTGACCCCAGTTGCCGCCGATCAGCGTTTGTGTTCGTCGCTGGACGTACTCCTGCTCGCCACGCCTCTTCGCGCCGAAGTCGTAATCGCTCGACTTACGCGCCGGGTTCTTGATGCGGAAGTCAACTGCCGCCAGCTCCGTTGGCGCGATACCCATCTGCCAGGCCAGGGATTCAGCGAAGAATCGGGTCTTCATGTGACCGCAAACCAAACCTACGAAGAAGGGGATGGCCGCTTCCAGGGTCGGGTCCTCGCGACACAGCAGGCGCGCTGCCTTGATGAAGCACGGCACCCCGACGAGCGCATGGCGCTGACCACTGAGGCGCGCGGTCTCCAAGACGTCCCTCAAGGTCGTTGGGTAGTACTGGGACTTGCGGCGGGCAGTAAGAGACTCGCGGTCACTTGAGATCGTGTACTGGAACAGGTCGTCTTGGTCGCTCGCGCGACCCACGTGGATGACGGCGTCGACGATACCTTGGG
>NZ_JBOGDD010000909.1:0-8095 GCF_050701675.1 Mycobacterium sp.
GCGGTGGACAGGTCCTCGATGCGCACACCCTTGTCGCTGTCGAACGCGCGCCGCTCGGTGGCGCGCACCAGCGGGGAATCGGGAAGTTCGTAGGAGTCGGTCATGATGCCCAGGACGTTGGTCTCGAACGTGGCGGCGATCTTCTGCAGCGATGCAATCGACGGAGCGGCGGACCCGCGTTCGACCGAGCTGATGTAGGACGCGCTCAGACCCGTCGACGCGGAGAGATCGCGTAATGTCATCCCACGCTGTTTGCGCAGTTCTCGGATGGTGTTGCCGACGCTTCGCGTATGCGATGCAGGTGAAGTCAGCGATGCCGGCACACCTGCCGAATGACCGGGTCCGTTGAGGATGCGGCGCACGCCTTCGGCGTTCACCCCTCCTGCCATCAACGACTGGATGCGCTGCATGCGCTCGATGTCGGCGATGCTGAAGACGCGGTACCCGGACGGGGTGCGAGCCGGCGCGATCAGGTTCTGTTGCTCCCAGGTCCGAAGCTGCACCGCGCTAGCGCCGACCATTTTCGCCGCCTGCTGGATGTACAGGCCCTGACCCTCACCGACTCCCAGCGTGGGACGGATTCGCTCGGCAACGGCCTCGGGAGCGGCGGCGCGGGGCGGCAGTTCAAACTGAGCGCCGCTGTGCGGTGAGGCGGCGATGCGAGACGTCACGACCCTCCTCTTGCCCTGCCGACGCGGTCCAGGGATCACTCCAGCGTAATACCCGCCGGCGCAGCTGCTATTGCTCGACACGGACGGACAACTGGCCGACGCCGAGGCAACGGCCGAGACGAAACACGATCGAAACGAACATCAACCCCCCTGAAACATCTGTGCTCTAACTTTGCAGAAATGCTGTAGAGCTCTCGTATCACCCGCTTCGTCAGAACCTTGACGCAATTGCACAAGGTTACCTCACCTATCCGAGAATGATTGGAGTCGTTGATGGACATTCGTCGATGCGCGCCGACGACCCGGGCCATTGCGTCCGCCCCTGCGGCGCCGACACATCATGTGAGCGGCGCGCTCTCCCCTTCAGTCGCCAACTGCACGCCGTTTCGTGACCGTGGGACATTACACGGCTTACACCCCACCACGCGTAACCGGCCCGAGCCGGAAACATTACATCTACTGCCCCAACGAGGGGTGTCACGACGAGATCGATCCGCCGTGCCGCCTCGACGTACGCCGCAGCTCAGGCGAGGCGGTGCGGCTCACCTCGCCGCGTCGGTAGCCCAAATCACACCGGCATCCGAAAGTGATCGTTGACACATCTCCTCGTTGTGCTCTAACTTTAAAAAACTCCACCAAGCTTCTCGCTCAAACTATCGGCATCATTCCAACCTTGATGCATTTCTACAAGGTTAGAACACAGTCGGTTTTCAACCCACTCGAACGGAGCACGCAATGAAGACTCGCGAGCAGTACCAACGCCTCACCCACTCGCTGCACTGGGACCCCACCTATGTGGGCGAGGACGCCTACATCCCCGTCGAGTGGCGCACCGCCTGCACCATGCCGGACTGGAAGAAGTTCAACGACCCCTTCCAGATTCTGTTCGAGGACTACATCCGCATCCAGGCCGAGAAGGAGGACAAGTTCCATGCCGTGCGCGACGCCGGCGCCCGCTTCGGTCACATCAGCAAGGTCGACCCGCGCTGGGTCGAGGCAATGAAGTCATTCAACACCGCCCTGACCTACAGCGAGTACTACAACTACCGGGGCCACGTGCGGGTTGCCCGCTTCGCCCCGGCCCCAGCGATCCGCATCGCTTCCATGGTCCAAGCGATGGACGAGCGTCGTCATGCCGAGGAGGCCATCTATCAGGCCAAGGACTACGTCAAGCATCACAAGAGCGGATTCCTGCTACCCAAGGACCGACTCACCTTCTTCGAACGGCACTGGTACTTCCAAGGTGACCGGTCCTTCTTCGAAGACCTCATCACCACCGACCCCATCGAAGCCATCATCGGCACCAACCTGGTGTTCGAGACCGCGTTCACCAACCTGCTGTTCATCGCCGCCCCAGCCGCCGGAGTTGCCAACGGCGACTTCGGATTCGGTCAAGCCCACCTGACCATCCAGAGCGACGAGACCCGGCACATGGCGCTGGGTCAGTCCGTCGCCCGGGCGATGCTCCAGAACGACGACACCAACCTCGCACTCATCCAGGACTGGCTGGACAAGTGGTTCTGGCGTTGCCACCGGCTGCTGCTGGCCGTGGTCGGACCCGTGCTGGACTACTTCCCCAAGAACAAACCCATCTCCTACAAGGAAGCCTTCCGCCGCTACGTGCTGGAGGACTTCATCCAGGGGTACGTCTCGGAACTCTCGCAGTTCGGCCTCAAACCGCCGCGCCACCTCGATCAGGCCCTGGCCGAGATCGAGCACGGCTCGCACAGCATCTGGCGCGGCCTGTACGCCTCGCGTAAGGATTTGTGGTTCGACGTGCACCAACCCACTGCCGAGGACCTCGCCTGGCTGCACGACAAGTACCCCGCCTTCGGCGACACCCACGCACCGTTCTGGCGTGCGGTGGCCGACGGCGCCAACGTCGACGCCGACACCTCGCCGATGATCTGCGACGTCTGCCAGTTCCCATGCGTGTTCCCCGAACCCGCCCACGCGGTCGCGCTGCCGACCGACTTCGACGGACGTCGCTACTGGTTCTGCTCGGAGGGTTGCCAATGGATCTTCGAGCGCGAACCCCACAAGTACACCCGCACCACCGAACCTTCGGCGCTGCTGCTGGCCGACAAGGATCCCGCCTGGGTGGCGCAGTTCCTCAATATCACCCCCGACGGCACACCGCTGGGCGGAACGCGCGCACCGGAGGGCTATTTCCCCGCCATGCCCGTGCCAGCCACCGTCTGAGCATCACCAACAGCCACGCGAACAAGGAGATACATCCATGCTGGTCTACTCACGGGTGCTCGGTGAAGCCGCACCGGAAGCCTTTGTCCTATCCGATGACGACCCCACCGTCGCCGACCTGCTGCAACGCGCGTCAACGGCGGGATCGGCCAAGGGCCGCCTGGTGGAACTCGATCTCGACGGCGCAGTGGGCGGTGCCAAGCTGCGCGATCTGGGCATCGATGACGGCGCCCTGGTCGCCCTGCGACCGATCGGTGAACCCACGATCGACACCACTCCCTCGGCCGGCCCCGACCTGGACCCCGAGACACTGCGCGTGCCCAACACCGACAAGCGCCGACTCACCGAATACGAAGAGGTCACCCGGCTTCTGCAGTGGCACGAACCGTTCCACATCGACGGGGGCCGACCCTCACAAACCGTGTGGACCGGAAACAGCACCACCCTGTCGTGCAGCGACTGGGAGGCCTATCGAACCCCCGACAAGCTGTATTACCGCACGTACACCACCCGGCAGGCAAGAGCAGGCCGCAGCGTCGAGACGGCCTTTGGTTTCGCCGAAAAGGACGCCCAGCTCGCTGCCGTGGATCCGGCCCGGGTCGTGCTGATGCGCGAGGTGGTCGGTGCGCTGCAGTATCCGGATTGGGGGCTGTGCGTATCGCATCAGAACACCACGCGCTTCGCTCTCTCGTCGTGGATCGCAGGTGCCACCTCCTTCATGATGTTCGACGAGTTGCGCCACGCCCAGATGTACGGACGATTGGCGTTGGCGTACGGCGAGCACCATGACGGATTCGAGGACCAGCGTCCGGCGTGGATGGACGCGCCCCGCTTCCAGCCGACCCGGCGCCTGGTCGAGGAAGTCATGGCGACGCTGGACTGGGGCAAGGCGATCATTTTCGGAGATATATTCTTCGAACCTCTCAACACCGCTGCAGCCCATGCACTTCTGACAACCGGCAGTCTGACCGCCGGCGACGGCCTCACTCCCTTCGTCTGCAACTCGATCGAAGACGACAAGGTGCGGCACCGCGAGAGCGCGGCGGCCTTCCTGCGACTGGTGTGCCAGGACGAGGCCTACGGACCCGCCAACCGTGACCTCATCGGCGACTGGGTTGCCGAACTGCTGCCCCGCGCGTTGACCGCTTCCAAGACGCTGCTCGGCGACGACGGCCCACCCGACGCGATGAACGAGGCGATGACGTGGATCACCGCGCAACTCGAGACCGTCGGAATCCCTTTCGCTGCAAGTGATCTGAAGGAAGAGGAGCTCTCGGCATGAGCGCACACGTAGCGAGGTCCGTCGTCGGGATCGAGATGATGGCCGGCGAGGAATGCGACGCGATCGTCGCCGCAGTCCTGGAGGACGTACCGAACGCCTCCGTCGTCCACATGCCCGGAATGGTCCTGCTCGACGTGCCCGACCGGATGGTGTTGCACGCCAACGCTGTCACCGATCACCTCGGGCGCGATTGGGACAGCCGCGACCTCAATCAAGTCGTCTCTGCCTACCGCGGCTACTTCACCCGCTGGGACGCCGAACAGGTGGTGCTGAGCTGGGACGCTGACGATCAGGGAGACGACGAGCGTGTATGAGGACTTCGGCTCCGATGAGCGAATCATTCACGTTTGTGTCAATACGGACTGCGCAATGAACGGATCGGAGGCGATCCGCGACCGGTTGCGTGCCGTCGTCGACGAGACGAACTCTGATCTGGAGATCAACGACTACGTGTGCTTCGCAGCCTGCGAGCAGGGCCCCAATCTGCTCATCGAGCACTCCCGCGCTTTCTACAGCGAAGTCAAGCTCCAGGACGCCGAAGCCATCGTCGCCCACGCTGAGGGAGGCCAACCGGTCGCCGCGATCGACCGCAGTAGCTCCTTCATCGCACGCAAGATCTTCAACATGCTCGACGCCGGCTTCAAACCCGGTGACCTGAGCCTGTCCTCGGACATGTAGCTATGACGCACCAGAGTCTTTTGCCGGCGCGGCATCTCGACCGTGCTGCCTACACATGCGGGGGCGGCTATCGCGCCCTCGACGACGCCACGGCCGATCCCGAGCGCGCCCGTCAGGCCCTTCTTACGACGGATCTGACGGGCCTGGGCGGGGCTCACTTTCCGCTGGCCAAGAAAGTCGCCTCACTCATGGAGGTGCCGGGGCCCCGAGCTGTGGTGTGCAATGCCGCCGAAGACGAACCCGGCAGTCGCAAGGACCGCACCCTGCTCAGCCGCAACCCGCACCTGGTACTGGAGGGAGTCCTGATCGCTGCAGCAGTCCTGGACGCCGCGGACATCGTGATGTACGTCAGCGAATCCGCCATGGAGGCCACACAGGCCGTACTCACCGCAATCGAGGAAGCCACCACTGCGCCAGCTGCCCCTCAAGCGAAGCGACTACGCGTCGTCGCGGCCGGAACTCATTACGTCGCAGGCGAAGCCACCGCCGCCGTCGATGCCATCAACGGAGGACCCGGCAAGCCCACCGGCCAACCTCCCTATCCCACCGAGCGCGGTATCGGCGGCCTGCCCACGCTGGTCGCCAACTGCGAAACCCTCGCCAATCTGCCCCGCCTCATCCGAGCCGCCTGGACCGGCGACGCACCGATTTGGACTCGCCTGGCGACCGTCACCGGCGACATAACCGCGCCAGGTGTCTACGAGGTCAACCCGGCCACCGACACATTTGCCGACCTGTTCGACCGCGCCGGTCAAGTCACCGGATCGGGACGGCTCAAGGCCTTTCAGCCCGGTGGGCCATCCAGCCGCTTCCTGGGTGCCGGATCAGCCGGGGTGTTGGTCGACGACGATGCGATCCGCGCCGCCGGATCGCAACCAGGTTGCTTCGCGGTGCGGGTCATCGCCGACGGGACCTGCATCGTCGAAATTTGTCAGGAGATCACCGGTTTCTTCAGCCGCGAACAGTGCGGACAGTGTCCGCCCTGCCGGATGAAGACGCAGAACTACCACCGCACGATCCAGACGATAGCTAGCCGCAAGGGCAAATGGGAACTCCTCGACAAACTGTCCATCGTCGACGAGTTCGTCTCCGACATGCCCCACCGCTGCTCCCTGATCAACATGCCCGCACCGCCAGTCGTATCAGCCCGCGACCTGTTTCCCGACGACTTCGCCGCCCACATCGACGGTAGAGCCTGCCCGTTCACCGGGCCCGCCGATGCGCTCATCCAGCCCAATGATGCGCTGATCCAGCACACCAACCACCTTCCGCGAGGAGCACAGCCATGAGCAGTGAGACATCCCCCAACCCTGGGGGCACCGACCAGGTCGGCCGCATCGAGACCCGCGGTGTCGACTACATCCCCGAAGCCGAGCGCCATTCCCGCCCACGGGAGCTCACCTGGGTATTCTTCGGCACCCAATTGTGTTTCGGCATCATCGTTTTGGGCTACCTTCCCGTCTCGTTCGGATTAGGCTGGTGGGGATCGATCACCTCGACCCTTGTCGGTCTGCTGGTCGGCTCGGCGCTGTTCGCCCCGCTGTCACTTCTGAGCACCCGCACCGGCACTAATAGCGCGGTCAGCAGCGGGGCGCACTTCGGTGTCGTCGGCCGCATCGTCGGCTCCCTCGTCGGAATCTTCACCGCCATCGGCTTTTACGCCCTCACGGTGTGGACCGGCGGCACTGCCCTGGTCCAGGGACTGCACAAGCTGTTCGGGATGCCCGCCGGCAACGCCCAACTCGTCGTTGCCTACGCCGTCATCGCTATCACCACCTTGATCGTGGCGATCTACGGACACGCCAACGTCGTGCTCGCCAACCGGATCCTGATACCCACGATGGGTGTACTGCTCCTGGTCGGGGTTGTGCTGCTGGCCCATAAGTTCACTACCTCACCGCCCACCCCGGAACTGCTGCTGGGAACCTACCCGGCCACGTGGCTGCTCAGCGCAACCACCGCGGCGTCGCTACCGATCTCGTACTGCCCGTACGTGGGTGACTACACACGCTACGTCTCGGCCAAGCGGTGGAGCCAGCGGCGCATCGCGTGGTCGGCCGGCCTCGGGATGTTCGTCGGCACCGCGGTGGCATTGTGCTTTGCGATCTACGTGGCGATGACCTTTCCCGCCGACGTGACCGACTGGGTGACCGGCTTGGTCGAGGTGTCCCCGGTCGCCGGAGCCGTGCCGATCGTCGCGATCGCCCTCGTCGGATCCTGCGCGCAGGGGGCGCTGTGCGTGTACGGCACCGGCTTGGACACCTCCTCGATCTTCCCCAAGCTCAAGCGGGTGCCAGCGACCCTGCTGATCGGCGGCGCCGGAACGGCACTGGTGTTCGTCGGCTCGTTCGCCTACAACTTGGTCTCGGCCGCCAGCGCATTCCTCATCATCCTGATCGTCGTCACCGCACCCTGGCTGGTGATCAATCTGCTGGGCTACGCGTTCTGCCGCGGCCGCTACTACGCCCAGGACCTGCAGGTGTTCAACCTCAACCCCCGCATCGCCGGTGGTGCCTACTGGTTCAGCCACGGCTGGAATCTCGCTGCCATGCTTGCGTGGATACCGGCCACGATCATCGGCATCCTGTTCGTGAACACCACCCTCTACGTCGGGCCGTGGGCCAACGCCGCGGGAGGTATCGATCTCAGCTTCATCTCCGCGGCGGCGATCGGCGGCCTGCTCTACTGCGTGCTGGTCCGCGTCATCCCTGACAGCCTTGTCGTCCCCGCCGTGGTCAGCGAAGAAGACGACGCGCGCCGGCTGCAGCAGTTGCTCACCTCGGCAACCGTCACCGACTCCGCTGGAGCCGCCCGTCCTCGACAGAGCCCCGCTCTCGACGCCAGCGGCGTCGCCGAGTTCACTTGAATCCCAACTTGTTTCACGCTATATAGCGCACCACATCACAACACACCAGGAGGATGACAAATGACCGCCATTGATGACCCCAGCACCACCCGCAGTTACCCACGCTTCGGCGCCGAGGTAATGCAACGAAGAGTCCGAGTCGTCGACCTGACCCGCGAGATCTTCGAAGGCATGCCCATGTGGTTCGGGCATCAGAAGACCTTCATCAACACCAACCAGACCCACGACCAGTTCAAGACCACCTACAACACCCACCTCGGATTCGAGGCACACAACCTGCTTATCAGCGAACACGCCGGCACCCACACCGACGCCGTCTTCGAATACGACCCCCACGGGCCCACCATCGACAAGTCCCCGCTGGAGTACTACTACGGCGAAGCGATCTGCCTGGAT
>NZ_JBOGDD010000910.1:0-5959 GCF_050701675.1 Mycobacterium sp.
GTCGTAGACGCCCCGCTGGACGAAGATCCGCGAACCGCACACACAGCCCTGCCCGGAGTGAATGAAGATACCCATCGACGCCATGAAGATCGCCTTCTTCAGATCGGCGTCGTCATAGATCAACACCGGTGACTTGCCGCCGAGCTCCAGCGCGACCTTCTTGAGGTTTCCCGCCGAAGCCCGCACGATCTCCTTGCCGATCTCCGTCGAACCAGTGAAGGCCACCTTCTCGACGTCGGGGTGTGCGGTGATCGCCGCGCCGGCAGTGTGCCCGTAGCCGATCAGCAGGTTGACCACGCCGTCGGGCACCCCGGCGTCGGCGATGAGCCGGACCAGCAGCAGGGCTGAGAGTGGTGTCTCCTCAGCTGGTTTGACGATCATGCTGCACCCTGCCGCTAGCGCAGGCGCGAGTTTCGCGCAGGCGTTGAAGATCGGCCCGTTCCACGGAAAGATCAGCCCGACGACGCCGTAGGGCTCCTTGAGGGTGTAGGCGTGCATGTCGACCCAGCTGTCCGACGCGATTCCCGCGGTCTTCACGTCATAGGCGTTACCGCTGATCTTGGAGCACCAGCCCGCGTGGTAGCGGAAGAATTCGACACAGTTGGGCAGGCCCAGGCGTGCTTGCATCAGCGGCATGCCGGTGTTCAGCGAGTCGAGTTGAGCTAGCTCGTCGGCGTGTTGGTCGATGAGATCGGCGATGCGCCACATGATCTTGGCCCGCGCGCGTCCGGGCAGTTCCGACCACACGCCCGCCTCGAAGGCGGCCTTCGCCCGTGCCACAGCCTGGTTGACGGCTTCTGCGCCGCAGTCCGTGAATTCGGCGATCTGCTCTTCGGTGGCGGGGTTGATGATGGTGATCACGTCGCCGGTGCCGGGCCGCTTGGCAAGCTCGTCGAGGACAGTCTGCAGCGTCATCGTGGATCCCTCGTCGTCTCTTCGCTGGTCGCCATGTGTCAGGACACCGCGGTGAACTCGATGTTCAGCTCGGTGAGCCCACGAAGCAGAAACGTTGATTCGTAGGCGTATTGGCGCTGATTGATCGGACCGTGACTGGACTCGCTGATGGTGATGTCGCGCATCCTGTCCAACAGCCGGTGCACGGTGACACGTCCCTCGACACGGGCCAGGGGGGCTCCTGCGCAGGTGTGGATGCCGCGACCGAAGGCGATGTGCTCGCGGACGTTCTTGCGGTCCAGCTGGAATTCGTCGGGCTTGTCGAACTTGCGTGGGTCCCGGTTGGCTGCGCCCAGGCACAGCATGAGGACCGTGCCGGCCGGGATGTGCACGCCTGCCAGGTTGGTCGTCTTGCGGGCGAGCCGGAAGTCGACCTTGGTGGGGCTCTGCATGCGTAGCGCTTCTTCGATGAACGCCGGGATCAGATCGCGGTCGTCGCGCAGAAGCTGTTGAAACTCGGGGTGATCACCGAGGGTTTGCACCGCGGAGCTCAAGAGCTTGGTGACCGTTTCTTGGCCTGCGGCGAACAGGAACGTGGCGGGCCTTGCGACTTCCAGCATTTCTGGTATCGAACCGTCGGGATAGGTCGCTGCCGCCATGCCGCTGAGCACGTCACCGCGCGGCTCGCGGCGTCTCTCGGCGACGTAGCGGCTGAACTTGTCGTCGAGGTATTCCAGGGGATTGAGTCCCACTGGTTCGCCATCGAGTGCACCTACGCGGTTGCCCGCAGGTTTCTCTGCCCCCAGGGCCCGGCGGAATTCGGCTCGGTCCTCCTCCGGAACGCCGAGCAGATCGGTGATGGCCAGCGTGGCGAACGGTCGGGCGTACTCGGAGAGGAATTCGCACTTGCCGTTGGCGATGAACTCATCGAACTGGGTGTCCACCAGTTGCCACATGAAGTCCTCGTTCTCCTTGAGCCGGCGCGGGGTCAGCAGCTTGCTGAGCAAGGAGCGCTCGCGTTCGTGGGCAGGAGGGTCCATCACCACCATGTGTTCGAAGATCGGAAACTCGTGGCGGTGCGCTTCGATCTGTGCGGTGATGTCGTCGCCGTCGGGCTCGAACGGCAGCGGCGGAAACGGGCCGCCGATGGCGTTGACCGCAGAGAAGGAGTCGACGTCCTTGAACGCCGCCATGACCTCCGCGTAGCCGGTGATGGCGACGACGCCATGGTGTGGCTCCTGATACACCGGGCCGTGACTGCGCAGATATTCGTAGTAGTCGTAGGGGTCCTGGGCGGTGGCCGGATCGGTGAAGTAGTTCACCGTGGCGAGTTCGGTCATGGTGTCGCGGTCCTCTCGATCCGTTTCTTGGGCTGACGGGGTGCTAGGTGGAGTCGACGGTTATCGCCCCGCGGGGGCAGGCGTCCACGGCTGCGGTCACCGTGTCCCACAAGGCATCTGATGGCTGCGCTTCGCAGGTGGCGACGTCGTCGTCGGTCAGGCCGAATACCTCTGGCGCGAGGTCAATGCATAACGCGTGCCCCTCGCAAAGATGCGGGTCAACGCGGACGCGTCGCTGGGACGAAGGCATCGGCGCTCCCTTTCTTAAAACTGATCGATCGATCAAATCATGTGATAGTCATGGATATCACGGGCTGCTCCGGGCGGTCAAGGAAAAGGCGATCACGGCATATATGCTTCTGGACAGCCAAGATCGGAGGGGTCGAGATGCCTGCATCGCGGAAGGTCAAGGACAAGGACGCCGGAGCGCGCATACGTCTGTTGGAGGCGACCGCTCAAATCATGCGCGACGAGGGGTACGCGGCAGCGACGTCGCGACGCGTGGCAGCACTCGCCGGGGTGAAGCCGGCGTTGGTCTACTACTACTTCGACACGATGGACGAGCTGTTCCTGGCGCTGCTGCGCGCGGGCGCCGAAGCCGCGTTGGACGAGATGCGTCAGGCGCTCACCGACGACAACCCGCTACGCGCCCTCTGGCTCATCAACTCCGACGCACGGCGCACCGGACTCAACACCGAGTTCATGGCTCTGGCCAACCACCGCAAGGCAATCGGTGCTGAGCTGAAGGTCTTCGCCGAACGCGTCCGCGACATCGAAGCAGCCGCGGTCGCCGTCGCGTTGCGCGGACACGGTGTCGACCTCGAGGAATATCCACCGGTGGTGATCTCGATGCTGGTGGCCCAGATGGCACGCAGCATGTGCAATGAGGCAGCCATCGGCATGACCGACGGCCACGCCGAGATGACGGCATTCCTCGAGCGCTTCTTAGTTCGATACGGTACGAGCGCATCGTCAGGGCGACGACGATGACGCCTCGTACGCTGTTTATTTCAGCATGCTGCCGGCGTCGACGGTGACGGGCAGGCCGGTCACGTAACGCGACTCGTCGGAGGCCAGGAACAGCACCGCATTGCTGATGTCAATCGGTTCGACCCAGCCGACCGGCAGCACGTGCATCATCTTGGCCACCACCGCCATGTCATCGGGCCCCGGGTTCTCCAGGTCCGGACGGAACAACTTCATCGTGCCCTCGTTCATGAACATCGGGGTGTTGACGTTGGTGGGGTGCACGGAGTTGACCCGGATGGAGTGCTCGCCCAATTCCACGGCGAAGGTGCGCATCAGCCCCACCACCCCGTGCTTGGCGGCAATGTAGTGCCCGGTGTGTGGGTAGGCCTTGAGCCCACCGACCGAACTAGTCAGGATGATCGATCCGCCATTATTACCAGACAGTAGGTGGGGCACACCAGCTTTGACCGTCTTCCACACTCCGGACAGGTTGACGTCGATCATCTCCTGCCAGTCCTGCTCGCTGGTCTTGTCCAGCGTCTGGCCGCCGTTGCCGATGCCGGCGTTGGCAACGATGATGTCCAGGCGGCCGAGTTGTTCGACGCCACCGTCCACGGCCGCCTTCAGCGCGTCGTAGTCGCGGACGTCGACCTCGGCAGTAACCACCCGGCGGTTGAGGCCCTTGATCAAGTCGGCTGTCTCGGCGAGGTCGTCCGGGGTTGACGGCGGGATCACACTGCTGCCACTGATCGGCGCGCAGACATCGACTGCGATGATGTCGGCACCCTCTTGCGCCAGCCGCACTGCGTGGCTGCGGCCTTGCCCACGGGCCGCGCCCGTGATGAACGCGACCTTGCCCTCTACGCGTCCTGCCATGTCCATGCCCACCTTCTTGGTCACCTGCACGTTTGATACTCGACACGAAAACTGATCGATAGATCAGTGACTGTGGCAGGACCTAGCCGGCTAGTCAAGCCTTCAACCGCTGGCGAAGGATGGGCATTACTCTCCCGCTCGTCCGTGGAAGAGGGTTTAACTGCAGGGCAAAAGGATATGTTTGCAGATCTTGACGGCTCGACAAGCCCGGGATGGCCAGCAACACGTTCTACAAGAATGATCATGCGATCAGTTTGTTGACAACCTGGGGACTGCCAACCGAACATAGCCACAGTCCGTCAGGCATCAGAGCCAATTCATGTCCGTTACCATTCCTCGAAATCGACCTTGCCGAACAGGGTGCCTTCGTGGTCGTAACCGACCTTGGCACCGGTGAATCCGCTCAAGGTGGAAGCCGGGTTTCGTATTCAGCGGTGTTAGATCTTGCCGCCAGGGAACATCGTCTTGACGGCCCGCGTCATGTTCTCGCGGGCGGCGGCGGCGCTGGTGGGATCCAGGGAGCCGATCGCCATCACGTAGCGGTGTTCGGGTCCGATGGTGTCGGTGGACAAGTGCAACTGGTTGGCGCCGTTGACGTTGGCCTGTTCGGGCGGCAGCCCACCGGTGCCGTTCAACCCGTAGCCGAGCAACAGCTTCCCACCGCCCGACAACGGCTGGGGTTCCAGGCTTTCCATGTGCTCGCGGACGATGAATCCCGGAAGGTCCTCAGTATCTCGTTCTGGGGATGCCGCGCCGTCGGGTGCAGTGTCGGCATGCGGGGGCGGCTGCCCAGCGGTGACAGGCGCGTCCGCTCGGGTAATGGGCAGGCGGTGTTCTGCGTGGTGAGCACCCGCCTGCCTGCCCACTCCGTCGTCCGGTCCGGTAGCCACCCAGAGCCAGAGCGGTCCTCAATCCAAAATTGTTATCAAGAAGGGTGATTCATCGTTACCACGAAATGCCGCCCGGCCTAACGCATGTGACCGCCGCAGTACCGCACCATTGTTCGCAGTTGACGCGCGGTGGGGCAAGGGTGCGCCATCACCCTGGACCGGGCTCGGACGCAACGGGAGGTACGAATGCGCCAGGCCATGGCCACACTTGCAGTGGCAATCTCCTGCGTTCTGGCCGTCGCCGGTTGCGACAACGCAAAGGTCAACGCCGACCCCACGACCACCCAGACGATGATTCCGCGTCCTCTTGTCGAACGTGAGTTGGCCGGACTGCTACTTAGCCCTGAACAGGTGAACGCCGCCATGGGTGCAACGGCTATGGCGGTGACACATGACCAGACCTCGATGTCTGACAACAGCGCCACGATGGCACCTGCGGAGTGTCTGGCCATCGACGGGGCGGCCGAGGCCGTCGTCTATGCCGATAGCGGGTCGTGGGCTGAGCGCGATGAAAGCCTCAACGACGGCGACACGTTCGCGCATTATCTGAAACAGGCAGTGGTGCTCTTTCCCACTCCTGAGAAAGCCCGCGCCTTCTTCGACGCCTCGGCCCATCAGTGGCCGGCGTGCGGCCAGTACACCCACCTGCAGAGCGGGACGAACTGGACCGTCGGGCAGATATCCGAGGTGAACGATGCACTGAGCACCACCACGACCGAACAAGATGCCGCTGCTCCCGGTTGGGGCTGCGGACGTGCACTGGCGCTGCGAAACAACGTGATCATCGACATCAATACGTGCAGCGCGACCCCAGGAGATTCGGCGCTGACGATCGCCAACCAGATCGCTGCCAACGTAACCGCACGGTGGTAGCGAGCCCGGCCGCACGACATCAAAGCTGCATGCAGGCGCGGCGCCCCGCTGAATCCGCGAACGAGGCGCTGCGAACCCAACGCGCAAGACGATGGCGCAATTCCAATCCTGTTACAG
>NZ_JBOGDD010000911.1:0-5824 GCF_050701675.1 Mycobacterium sp.
CAGGTTGACCACCGTGATGATGAGGGTCCGGAACCGCTCCCACGTGCTGCGCGTGATCGACTCGGTAACGGCGGCCCCGTCGGCGGACGCGTCGGTCGTTGGCAGCGTGGCCGCGGTCATTGGTTCCCTCCACCGATCTTGGCTCCCAGTGCCTGAGACTGGAGCTGGCTCCAGATGTGCTCGCGGAGCTCGCCGAACCGCGCACTGCTCCTGACCCCCTCGGCGAAGCGGGATCTGGGCAGGTCGACGTCGACGACCTCCATCACCCGGCCCGGCCGGTTCGACACCACGACCACTCGGTCCGCGAGCGTCAGCGCTTCGTCAATCGAGTGAGTGATGAAGAAGACGGTTTGGCCCGTCTCGGCAATGATCTTCTCGAACTCGGCCTGCATCGCCTCACGCGTCATGGCATCGACCGCCCCGAAGGGTTCGTCCATCAACAAGATCGCCGGCTCCGTCACCAAAGCGCGTGCGATGCCGACCCTTTGACGCATTCCGCCGGAGAGTTCGTAAGGAAGGGACTTCTCGAAGCCGGTGAGACCGACGAGCTCGAGAGCATGGCCGATGCGCTCCCGCGAATCCGCCTTCGACGGCCGGGGGTGTCTGTTCTCCAGAGCGAACATGACGTTCTTGTAGACCGTGCGCCACGGCAGTACCGCGTAGTCCTGGAACACCATGGCCCGGTCGGCACCGGGTCCATCAACGATCTGACCACCGACCCGGATCGTCCCTTCCAGGGGTTTCATGAATCCAGCGATCATGTTGATCAGCGTGGTCTTTCCGCAGCCGGACGGGCCGACGATGGCGAGGAACTCGCCGCGCTGTACGTCCAAGTTCACGTCGCGAAGGGCGATGAGCCGTGTCTTTTGCCGCTTGTTCTCGTATCCAGCACTCACGCCACGAATCTCGATCAGTGGTGCCGGGGTCGTCGGCGCGTCATCGGCGCTCGGTCGCGGGCGGTGGGTCACCGAGGGAACGGCCTGACTCATGAAAATCGCAACCTCTATCCCTGTTACTGCAATCGTTTGCTCCATCCTGCGATGTGACGTGGGTCATGTCAATGGGCACTCGAAGGAAAGATTGACACCTGCGACAAACCGCCCCGTAGGTAACCGACAACACCATCCACAAACGATTGCAGCTATGACACCATGTGGTGATGGCACTAGCCCAGCTACGCATCGGAACGTTCACCCCGTCGCTGTTGATCGACATCGCCCGCTCCACCGGACGTTTGGACGGCGCCGGACTCGAGGTCACCGAGACGCCCGTGCCCTCGTCCCCTGCGCAGTTCCGCTCGCTCGAAGCCGGTGAGTTCGACGTGGTCATGACGAGCCCGGACAACGTTCTCGCCTATCGGTTCCTGAGCGCGAATCCACTCCAGCGCAACCTGCCGGTGGAGATCCTCGCCGGCGTCGATCGGGGACTCGGGCTGTCGTTGTGTCTCGCGCCGACGGTGACGAACGTCGCCGACGTCCGGGGGCGTGTCGTCGGAGTCGACGTGCCCGGGTCGGGTTTCGCGTTCGTCGCGTTCGCCCTCCTGGAACGCGCGGGCCTCGGCAAGGACGACTACACCGTCGAGTCACTGGGATCGACCCCTCGACGCGCTGCGGCGCTGGCGGAGGGAGCGTGCGCGGCCACGGTCCTCAATGCAGGCAACGAGCTGCGGGCGACCGCGGCCGGGTGCCGCGTCGTGAGTACGGTCGCGGACGTCGGTCCGTATCTCGGTACCGTCATGGCCGCAATGTCGGCCGACGACCCCGAAATCACCGGTCCGCGAGAACGTCTCGCAGAGGTGGTGATCGACACCGCTCATGACGTCGTCGCCGGCCGTCTGCGGGGGGAGGTGCTCGAGGCCGCAGGACGATTGCTCGGATTGGCCGAGCCGCAAGCCCAGGCGCACCTCGACTGCCTGCTCGATCCCACTCACGGCTTGATCACCGATGGACGAGTCGACGAATCCTCGATCAACACCCTGATCGACCTGAGACGTCAGCACAGCCCGAGCCCGGATCTCGACGTGGTGGCATCCACCTGGCAGACGTTGCTGGCGACAGCAGGCCTTGGCACGGACCGACGCACGTGAGCGGCCACGCCGGCCCGTCGTTCGCCTGCGACTGGTCTGGGTATATTGCACGTGCGCGTGGGGTCACGCCATCATTGACGGGACGTTGCATCCGATTGCAGTCGAGAAGGGGAGTGGGTGTCTGTGCACAGAGCCACGCTGCGTGAGGTTGCGGTCATGGCCGGCGTCCATCCGGCGACCGCTTCGCGCGCCTTGAACCAGCAAACCGAGAGTTTGGTCAACACCGAAACGGCCGCCCGAATCAAGAAGGTCGCCGCCGAGATGGGCTACTCGCCCAATCCAATCGCCCGCAGCCTCAAGACCTCTCGGTCGGCCAGCATCGGGCTGGTAATCCCCGACCTGACCAACCCGCTGTTCCCGCCCATCGTGCGGGGAGTCGAGGACGTGCTACGCACCATCGGCTACAACGCGTGGATCGTCAACACCGACAACCGGCCCGACGTGGAGAAGACGGCGGTCGACTCGTTCCGCCAGCGCAACGTCGAGGGCTTCGTGTTCGCGACGGCGCATTTGAAGCACCCGTTGCTCGAGGAACTCGCTGCGGCGTCGACGCCGATGGTGCTGGTCAACCGCCGCACTAGCGGCGCCGACATCCCGTCGGTCACCTCCGACGACGCAGCAGGTGTCGCGATGGCGATGCAACACCTGGTCGACCTGGGCCACACCAAGATCGTGCATCTCGCGGGGCCGCAGGACCTGTCGACCGGCGTGACCCGGCGTCGCGCATTCCTGTCCAGCCTGGAGGAACTCCAACTCCCCGCCGAGAACACGCGGACGTTGATCTGCGACGAATGGTCGGAGCAGGCGGGCGCCAAGGCAATGCGGACGCTGCTGGACTCTGGTCCCGAGTTCACCGCGGTCCTGGCCGGTAACGACCTACTGGCCCTCGGCGTCTACGACGCCCTGTCCGAACGCGGCCTGCGCTGCCCGGACGACATCAGCGTGGTCGGATTCAACGACATGCCGTTCATGGACAAGGTTTCACCGCCCATGACGACCGTGCGCATCCCTCATTACGAGATCGGTGCCGAAGCCGCCCGATTGCTGCTCGAAGTGCTCAATGACCCCGATCGCCATCCGCGTTCGCTGCTTCTGCCACTGACGATGGTCGTCCGGTCCTCGACTGGTCCGGTCCCAGCGCCTCGCACCTGAGGGCGAGGACCCTCAGGGCTCTGCTCCGTGGCCGGTGCAACGGGCTGCAACCGTTCGCGTCCTGTGGCTCCGCGCGGGTGTAGCGAATCCTCCATGAAACCCGCACATGCTGCGGTGTTGACTTGAACGAGACTGCACGGCAGGATTGCAACCGATTGCAGTCAAGCCGGGAGAGGCAATGGAAAACAACGAAAAGACCATGAGCGTTGGGTGGATCGGCGCCGGACGCATGGGCTACGCGCTCATCGAACGCCTGTTGGACGCCGGTCACGACGTGTCGGTGTACAACCGCACGCGGTCCAAGGCGGAGCCACTGGCCGCGCGTGGCGCCAAGCTGGTCGACACCCCCGCCCAGCTCGCCGATCGCGACGTCGTCTTCATCATGGTCGCCGCCTCCGACGATCTCGAGCACGTGACCGTCGGCGAAGACGGACTTCTCACCGCAGACGCCTCGCCTCAGATCATCATCGACAGCTCGACCGTCTCGGCGGCCATCTCGGAGAAGATCCGCGGCCTTGCCGCCAACCGCGGGACTGCACTACTGGCCGCGCCGGTCAGCGGCAACCCCAAGGTCGTCAGGTCGGGCAAGCTGACCCTCGCGGTGTCGGGTCCGCGTGAGGCCTACGAGAGCGCCGAGCACCTGCTGCGCCCCCTCGGGCGGGGCGTCACCTACGTCGGTGATGGCGAAGTCGCCCGTCTCGTCAAGATCTGCCACAACGTCTTCCTCGGCGTGGTCGCACAGTCCCTCGCCGAGATCACCGTGCTCGCCGAGCAGGGCGGCACCAGCCGACAGGCGTTCCTGGAATTCCTCAACAACTCGGTCATGGGATCGGTCTTCACCCGCTACAAGTCGCCCGCGTTGGTGAACCTCGACTTCTCGCCGACGTTCACGAACGTCTTGCTGCGCAAGGACTTCGACCTCGGCCTGGAAGCCGCCCGCGAGTACGGCGTGCCGATGCCGGTCGCCGCTCTGTCGGCCGAAATCGTGTCATCGGCGATCGGTGCGGGCCACACCAGCGAGGACTTCGCGACTTTGCTGCTCGAGCAGGCTCGGCGTTCGGGCGTCGAGTTGGTCTCTGAAGAGGCCGACGTCGACGACGGTTTGGGGATCCCCGCCGATGAGTGAGTCGCGCCCGCTTCCGGCTCCTGGCCACATGGGTGTCGACTACGAAGAACGCGTCGACTTCGCCAGGCTTCGTGACTACCGGCTCCGTCGCGCGAAGGCAGCGCTGGAGGCCAGTGAGTGCGGGGCGTTCTTGCTGTTCGACTTCTACAACATCCGCTACACGACCCAGACCTGGATCGGTGGCGCGCTCGGCGACAAGATGACGCGATACGCGTTGCTCACGCGTACCGCCGACGATCCCTGGTTGTGGGACTTCGGTTCTGCGGTGAGACATCACAAGCTGTACTCGAACTGGTTGCCCGACGAGAATTGCCGCCCCGGCATGCTCGGGATGCGGGGTGCCGTCGCGCCGTCGGCCGGCCTGATGGTGTCGGCCATCCGCGAGATCAAGGGAATGCTCGACGAGGCAGGCCTGAGCGACGCCCCGGTCGGCGTCGACATCGTCGAGCCCGCATTCCTTTTCGAGATGCAACGGCAAGGGTTGAAGGTCGTCGACTGCCAGCAGCGCATGCTCGATGCGCGGGAGATCAAGTCCGCCGACGAGATCATGCTTCTCACCCAGGCGGCCGCGATGGTCGACGGGGTCTACCAGGACATCTTCGAGGCGCTCAAACCCGGCATCCGGGAGAACGAGATCGTCGCGATGGTGAATCAACGGCTCTATGCCATGGGCTCGGATCAGGTGGAGGCCGTCAACGCGATCAGCGGGGAGCGGTGCAACCCCCACCCCCACAACTTCACCGACCGGCTCATCCGGCCGGGGGATCAGGCTTTCTTCGACATCATCCACAGCTTCAACGGCTATCGCACGTGCTACTACCGGACGTTCAACGTCGGCAGCGCGACGGCCAGCCAGCGCGACGCCTACACCAAGGCCCGCGAATGGATGGACGCCTCGATCGACATGGTCAGGCTCGGCGTCGGCACCGACGAGGTGGCTGCCGTCTGGCCCAAGGCGACCGAGTTCGGCTTCGACAACGAACTCGCCGCGTTCGGACTGCAATTCGGGCACGGCCTCGGCCTCGGCCTGCACGAGCGCCCGATCATCTCGCGGCTGAACTCGATGACCGAACCGATCGAGCTCAAGGAGGGCATGGTCTTCGCCCTTGAGACGTATTGCCCTGCCTCGGACGGATATTCGGCGGCGCGCATCGAGGAGGAAGTGGTCGTCACTGCCGATGGGCCGCGAATCCTGACACTGTTCCCGGCGCAGGAGCTCGTCATCGCCAACAAGTACTGAACTTAGGGCTTCCGGCCACTGAGCGCGGGGTCGCCGCAGGCGTGTTGGATCCGCTTCTTTGAGGCCAGGTCAGGGGCTCGGCTGGGCGGCGTGGACGGCGCCGCCGAAGTAGAGTGCGGCGATCTCGGGGTTGGACAGCACCGATGAGGCCGCGCCGGCCAACAGCACGCGCCCGCTTTCCATCACGATGCCGCTGGTGGCCATGCGCAGCCCGAAGCGA
>NZ_JBOGDD010000912.1:0-17246 GCF_050701675.1 Mycobacterium sp.
GAGCAAGGCCGAACTCGCCGAGATCACCAAGAAGTGCGTCGCCATGTCGCAGCTGCGCGAATCGTTCGTCAACCTCACCATCACCCGCGGCTACGGCAAGAAGAAGGGCGAGAAGGACCTCACCAAGCTCACCCATCAGGTGTACATCTACGCCATCCCCTACCTGTGGGCCTTCCCCCCTGCCGAGCAGATCTTCGGCACCACCGCCATCGTCCCGCGCCACGTCCGCCGCGCAGGCCGCAACACCATCGACCCCACCATCAAGAACTACCAATGGGGCGATCTCACCGCCGCCAGCTTCGAGGCCAAGGACCGCGGCGCCCGTACCGCCATCCTCCTGGACTCCGACAACTGCGTCGCCGAAGGACCCGGCTTCAACGTCGTCATCGTCAAGGACGGCAAGCTCGCCTCCCCCTTGCGCAACGCGCTGCCCGGCATCACCCGCAAGACGGTCTACGAACTCGCCGACCAGATGGGCATCGAGGCCACCCTGCGTGACGTCACCAGCCAAGAGCTCTACGACGCCGACGAACTCATGGCCGTCACCACCGCAGGCGGCGTCACCCCCATCAACACCCTCGACGGCGAGAAGATCGGCGACGGCACACCCGGACCCATCACCACCGCCATCCGCGACCGCTTCTGGGCCTTGATGGACGAAAAGGGGCCACTGATCGAAGCCATCGACTACTGACGGTCAACGTCACCTCCCTTGCCCGCTTCGGGCGGTCGCGGATCCGCGGTCGGCCGTAGGATCGGGCCACCGTCGCGGGCAAGGGAGCCAGGCATGGATGGTCAGTGGGGCCGGGGTTTACGTCGGCCCGGCCGAGCCCGCTCCTGGTGGGTGTTCCTCACCGTGGTGGTCGTGCTGGTCTTCGCGGTCGGCATCGCCGTCGTGAGCACCGCACTCAAGCGCACTGACTCGTCCTCAGCCGGTTCCGCATCCTCGCCGCTCACTTCGCGGCAACCGACGCAGGCACCCATCGCCGCCGATCTCTTGCTGAGCGCCGAGGACGTCAGCGCGGTGATGAAGACGTCGATGGTCGACGAAGGTTTGACAGCGGATCTACCCGCCACGGGGGTCACGGTCAACCCGGCCGAATGCACCGGGGCCTTCGACCCTTTCGACGATCTCACGATGGCACAGGTCAGTCCGAGGTACACCACCATTGCCGACCAGAACCTCGTCGATCGAACCCGCCAGGACGAGCACCTGGCGCAGGGCGCGAGCATCTTTGCCTCGGCCGCGGATGCTCAGCACTTCTTCGCTCGGCAGACCCACGACTGGAATGCCTGCGCGAGACACCAGCTCACGGCCTTCTTCCCCCGCGCCGACAAGACCCAACACCACATTCTCGGCGTCCCCCGGGTGGACGGCGACCTGATCACCCTGACCTTCGGCGACGATCGGCGGCAATGCCAACGCGCCCTGGGAGTGAAGGCGGACGTCATCGTCGACGTCCGGGCCTGCGGGCCGACGATCGACGCCGAGGGCGCGACCGTCGCCACCGACATCCTCGCCAAGATTCCCTGATCCGATAATCGACGACGAGCGACTCGAACAGTGAGTCGGCCGAACCGGTCCAGTCGAAGTTACTGGGCAGCCACTGCTTTCAGATCACGGCGAGGGCGGCGCTGGCAACGACGATCGTGGCGACGAAGCCGATGACCGCCCACACGAATGGATTGCGCTGTATCTCCATGGCGACGATTGCACCGACCACGGCGACGAAGAGACCCGCGATCAGGATCGCGATCGCAGGTCCGCCGCGCGGGATGACGCCGGCCGCCTCCAGATGCACCGCCGCAACCGAGATCCACCTCATGCCCGAACCCTAGGCGGCCAACCTGGACGTCCCTGGGTGTTCGCCTAGCCCAGCGCGACGAGCTCCTCGACCGAGTCCAACGGCAGCATTCCCTCGACCCAGGCGTTCACGTTCATGCTCGTCAGGTTGATGCCCCCGCCGTGGTTGTCGAGGAATGCGGTGTCGGCGGCGTCGCGGCCGGTCGCGATGCGCACCATCGTCTGCCGCGGCGCCAGGCACGTCGCATCGACCACCCGCCACATCCCGTCGACGTACGCCTCGGCGACGGCGTGGAAGTCCATCGGGTAGCAGCCCGGCGCGTAGACCGCGACAAGGCGGGCGGGCACGTTGACCGCACGCAAGAGCGCGATCACCAGATGCGCGTAGTCACGGCACACACCAGTCCCGGCGAGGACGGTGTCAGCCGCGCCGTCGATGGGATCGCTTGACCCGGGAACGTACTGCAACCGCGTGCCCACCCAGGACGACACCTTCTCCAGCAGCGTGACGGACTTGGCCAGGTTGCCGAATTCCGTTGCGGCGAAACCATAGAACTTGTCCGCCTCGGAATAGCGGCTGGGCCGTAGGTAAGTCGAGAGATCGATCTCGGTGACCGGCGCCGGCTCGGCCTGACCGATGATCGTCGCCTGGTAGTTCGCCAGGACCGTGCCCTTGCCCGCATCGAACTTGTGGATCCGGGTGCCGTGCTGACCCACCAGCTCGAGCGGCTCGATTACGGTGCCGTTCAACGTGAATGACAACTCCTCGGAAACCTCGGCACCGGGTTGCGGGGCGACCGCAATCTGGAACTCGAGCGTCGTCGGGTCGAAGATCTCGACCTGGAGCTGAGCTCCGACCTCACGCCTCATGGGATCACCAAGACTTTCCGTGCTCGTACTAAGGAGAGACGCGGCAAGCGCATCGTGTCGGCTGATCGGTACCCGGCGAGGACCCCGGCCAAACACGAATGGGGCGCGTGTCGGCCAGGCTCACACCGACGTGACGCTCGTGAGTTTAGGGGAGGATCGAGTCCACGTACCCACCATCGACACGGACGGCGGCGCCGGTCGTCGCGGACGCGAGCGGTGAGCTGAGATAGGTGACCATGGCCGCGATCTCGTCGGGCTCGATCAGGCGCTGAATCAGCGACTGTGGGCGGTGCTTGCGCATGAACTCGCGCTGCGCCTCGTCCCACGGCAGATTCGCGTCGACCAGTTGGTAGACGAAGTCCTCGACACCCGCGGTGTGCGTCGGGCCGGCGATCACGGAGTTGACGGTGACGCCCGTTCCCGCCGCGTCCTTGGCGAATCCCCGCGACACCGCCAGCAACGCCGTCTTCGACGTCCCGTAGTGGATCATCTCCTCGGGGATGACGATCGCGGAGTCGCTGGCGATCTGGATGACCCGGCCCCAGCCCCGTTCGGTCATCGCAGGCAGATACGTCCGGATGAGGCGTACGGCCGACAGCACGTTCACGTCGAAGTAGCGGCGCCACTCGTCGTCGGTGATGTCCCGAGCCGGGACCGCGCCGAAGATGCCGAGGTTGTTGATCAGCACGTCGACGTCCGGCAGTTCACTCACCAGCTCGGCGACGCCCTCGGCGGTGGTGACGTCGGCCGCAATGCCGACCACGTCACCCTCCAACGAGGCGACGGCCTCGTCGACACGGGCCGCGGTACGGCCGTTCACCACGACCCTGGCACCGCTGCCCGCGAGACCCTTGGCGATCGCAAGACCGATGCCCTGGGTGGAGCCGGTGACGAGGGCGGTCTTACCGGTCAGGTCGATGTGCACGAAGCAGTATTACCCCCGCGCGGTGCGGGCTATTCCCCAACCCGACTCGTTAGTCCTGCTTGCTTTCACATGACATTCCCAGGAGAGTATGGAACCGTTTTGCAAGGACCGTTCCGCCTGGGCAACGACGCGAGGCGACGCCGGAAGATGTGAGGAACCCATCCCACGGCGCTACGGCTCCGAATGCTCGAGGGGTCAAACCTATGAACCGCGGCCCCCGTTGACGATGAGGAGATCTTTGTGCGCCGGTTGTTCATCACGGCTTTCATGGCGGTTCTGCTGCCCGTGTTCGCCGGTTTCGTAGGTGGCTCCGCCACCGCGTCCGCCTTCTCACGACCAGGCCTGCCGGTCGAGTACCTGATGGTGCCCTCGGCGGGCATGGGCCGCGACATCAAGGTGCAGTTCCAGAGCGGCGGCGCGAACTCTCCCGCGGTGTACCTGCTGGACGGCCTGCGTGCCCAGGACGACTTCAACGGCTGGGACATCAACACCCAGGCGTTCGAGTGGTACGACGGCTCCGGCCTGTCGATCGTGATGCCCGTCGGCGGCCAGTCCAGCTTCTACTCCGACTGGTATTCGCCGGCGTGTGGCAAGGCAGGCTGCCAGACGTACAAGTGGGAGACGTTCCTGACCCAGGAACTGCCCGCGTATCTGGCCTCCGAGAAGCAGGTCAAGTCCACCGGCAGCGCCGCGGTCGGGCTGTCGATGGCCGGCTCGGCGTCGATGAACCTGGCGATCTACCACCCGGAACAGTTCATCTACGCGGCATCGCTTTCGGGTTTCTTGAACCCCTCCGAGGGCTCGTGGCCGTTCCTGATCAACGTGTCGATGGGTGACGCAGGCGGCTTCAAGGCGAATGACATGTGGGGCCCGACGGAAGACCCGAACAGCGCCTGGAAGCGCAACGACCCGATGGTGAACATCCAGCAGCTGGTCAACAACAACACCCGCATCTGGGTCTACTGCGGCAGCGGCACGCCCAGCGAGCTGGGCGGCAACAACATGCCGGCCAAGTTCCTCGAGGGCCTGACCATCCGCACCAACAAGACGTTCCAGGAGAACTACATCGCGGCGGGCGGCAAGAACGGCGTCTTCAACTTCCCGGACTCCGGCACGCACGACTGGCCGTACTGGGGTGCGCAGTTGCAGCAGATGAAGCCCGACCTGATCAGCCACCTGCTCTGAGGCCGGCGCTCACCACCTGATCCCGACGGCGATCGCGGCCAGCACGCCGATCAGCGGGGGCACCCGGAAGAGCAGCATCAGGGTGCCCGCGATGATCACCGCGATCGCCAACGGCCCGGTGGCGGCTTGCTTGACCAGAGACCAGTCGGTGACGGCCAGCAGCGCCACGACCGCGAGGGCGAGTGATCGCAGCATCGCGCGGAAGCGCGGCAGGTGGATCAATCGCTGCTTGGCCCGCTGCACCGCGAGGACCAGGAACGGCGGCACGACGACGGCGGCGCAGGCCACCAGGCTGCCCGTGATGCCGCCCATGAAGTAGCTGGCCGCGATCAGATAGAGGCCGTTGGGTCCGGGGCTGATGTTCCCGACTGCAAGAGACGGCAGCACGACGGCGTCCGGCGACACGCCGTTGGACGACAGCTGACTCTCCAGCACCGGCAGCGAACCGAGCCCGCCGAAGCTGAACAAGCTGGCGACCATGATGACGACGAAGAGGTGGCTAAGCGGCATCTGCATCTCCCGGGTCGTCCCAATCGTCGGGGTCCTTCGACACGAAGAGGGCGGGGAACAGTAGCCCGACGGCCACGGCGGCCAGCAGCATCCAGACGGGGTTGGGCACCAAGGCACCCAGTGCGACGTAGCCGATGAAGCCGGCGGGTCCGCGCCAGTGCCGATCCACCAGGAGCGTGTCCTTGAGGAGCAGAAGGGCCAGCGCGACCGCGAACCCGGCGGCGACGGCGGCGACCATGTCCAACGGGCCCGCCGACCAGGATTCGTCCTTGACCAGGACGTAGAGGCGCGCCAGCAGGATCGTGATGGTGATCGAGGGCAGCAGCATCCCGACGAGGCCCGCGAGGACGCCCCGCAGCCCGTCGACCTTCTTGCCGATCAGGATCACCTGGGCCAGGATCGTGATTCCCGGGGTGACCCTGCTCAAGACGACGGTCTCGAGAAATTCGTCTTCGGTCAGCCAGTGCTTGCGCAGTGCGAGCTGGCGCATCGCGACGATGGTGGCGCTCCCGCCACCGAACGCCGTCGCACCGATGCGCAGCATTCCCAGGAAGACCTGAAACCAGGTGTGGCCGGAGCGATCTGTTGATTCAGGATCCGCTCCGGCCACCGGTCGAACTCGCTCTCTGGGGCTAGTACTTCCAGCTGCGGTCGGGGGTGGCGACGTCGATCTCGACACCGTCGAGATCCTTGAACTTGAAGAATCGCGGCGGCCACTGTTCCTTGTCCTCGCCGTAGATCTCGATGCCGTAGCCCTTGAGTGCCTCGGCGGCGCGTGCGGTGTCCTCGATCTCGACACCGATGTGGTTGGGGCCCAGGGTGCCCTGCGTCCACACCGACGTCTCCACTCGCTCATCGGGGCAGAGAAGTGAGTAGTTCACCTCGCCGTCGGACAGGTCGAGCGCCTTTCCTGGGTAGTGGCCCGGCGTCCTGACGTCGCCAAGACGCTTGAAGCCGAACACCTTCTCGTAGAACTCGGCCGACCGTTCCAGATCTTCTGTCACGATCCCCAGATGGCGGATCCGCATCTTTTCCTCCTGAGAATTCTGCTAGTCAGACGTTCTGTCTGCAATACAGAAGCTAATTGGGGCTGCGTCGAGAAGTCAAGACCCATACGGCAGTTTCGCTGGACAAATTTCCTCTGTGCCGACAACATGTCTGTTATGCAGACATATCCAGTGTCGGGGGACGGCGCTCAACCGGCCTACCCGATCACCTCCGTGGACAACGCCCTGCGTCTGATCCGGCTGTTCAACGACCGCGACACCTTGCGCTTGACGGATGCCTGCAGCTATCTGGGCGTGGCACATTCCACGGCCCACCGACTGCTGGCCATGCTGATTCACCACGGATTCGTTCAGCAGGACCCCCAGTCACGGACATATCGGCCAGGCCCGACGCTGCTGGAGATCGGTCTGTCGGTCGTCGAGAAGAGTGACTTCCGCAGCAGGGCAAGACCTCTGCTGGTCGATCTCGCCGACCAGTTCAACGAGACGGTGCACCTCATGACGCTCGAGGGCACGAAGGTTCGTTACGTGGACGCGGTCGAGAGCACCAGGGCGCTGCGCGTGGCCCCGCGCACCGGCAGCCTGTTGCCTGCCCACTGCACGTCCGGCGGAAAGGCGCTGCTCGCCGAACTGACCGACGAACGCATTCGGGCGATGTACGCCGACCCGGCGTCGATCGTGCCGCAGACCGACCGCTCGGTGTCCTCGGTGCCCTTGCTGATCGCCGCCCTGGAGGAAGTGCGGGCCAACCGGTATGCCACCAACTACGAGGAGAGCGAGGAAGGCGTCGGGTCGGTGGCGATAGCGCTGCGCGACGGCAGCGGAAGGGCGCTGGCCGCGGTGGCGGTCGCCGTCCCCACTACCCGGCTCAGTCAGGAGAGGCGCCGCGAGATCGCCTCGGTTCTGATCGAGCGGGCAGACGAGCTACGGCTCTAGGCCAACACCCGTATGTCTGCTCTAAAGAAATTGTCCGCAGAGACTTGACCGCGAGTCCCCGCCCAGAGTTACATACGTCACATAGCTTCTGTAATGCAGACACAATGTCTGTCTGGAAGAAATAGGCGGTGTGCGGCGGATGCGTCGGATGGACTTCTACACGGGCCTGGTGACCGCGGTGGTTGGCGCGGCAGCGACCTGGAATGCCAGGGATCTGTCGATGTTCGGCGCTCACAACGTGCCGGGTCCCGGGTTCTTCCCGAAGATTCTGGCCGGCCTGCTGATCGTGCTCGGGCTGCTGCTGGCCGCCATCGCCGTGCGCGAAGGCTCTGAGGAGCACGAGGCCGATCGCGCCGAACCCGGTGCTGCCCGGCGGATGCTGCGGCCAGTGGGAGTGCTGATCGTGTTCGGCGTGATCGCCCCGCTGGTCGCCATCATCGGCTACATCCCGGCGATGGTGCTGCTGGTCCTGGTGATCCTCTACGGCATCGAGCGCCGCCGCGACTTCCGCAGTCTCCTGGCGGCGGTGCTCATCCCGGTGGCGACCTACGTCCTGTTCGCACATCTCTTCGCCATTCCGCTGCCCTCCGGCCCGCTGTTCCCCGCCTAACCGACACCGTCGGTGAAAGGACTTCGTCTTGAACGCGCTTGAAAGCCTCGTCGACGGGCTCGGCACGGCCCTGACCCCGATGAACGTGATGTGGGTGCTGATCGGTGTCACTCTCGGCACCATCGTGGGAATCCTTCCAGGACTTGGAAATCCGGCGGCTGTACTGGCCGTGCTGTTGCCGTTGACCCTCAAACTGCCGCCCACCACCGGGCTGATCATGATGGCTGGCCTGTATCACGGCGCCAAGTTCGCGGGTTCGACGACCGCGATCCTGTTGAACATTCCCACGGAGACCTCGTCGGTGGTGCTCTGCTACGACGGGCACCAGCTCGCACGGAAGGGCCGCGCCGGGCCCGCCATGGGAATGTCGGCGATCTCCGGCTTCGTCGCGAGCACCGTCGGTGTCATCGCGCTGACCTTCCTGGCTCCGATCATCGCCAAGTTCGCGGTGGCCTTCGGTCCGCCAGAGTTCGCGTGCCTGATGGTCTTCGGGCTGCTACTCGTCATCACCGTCACGGGCAAGTCGCCCGTCAAGGGCTTCATCTCGATGGCGCTGGGGCTTCTGATCTCCACGGTCGGCGTCGACTTGTTCAGCGGCACGGAGCGTTTCACCTTCGGCAACATCAACCTCTTCGACGGGGTCGAGTTCCTGGTGCTGACCCTCGGCATGTTCGCCGTCGCCGAAGTGCTGATGAACGTCGAGGAGCAGCGGGGCAAGTCATTGCTCGCCATCCCCAAGGGAATCCGAAACCTACTGCCCACCATGCAGGATCTCAAGGACTGCCGCGGGGCCATCGTCCAGGGTTCCGTCACTGGATTCCTGGTCGGGGCGGTCCCGGGGGGCGGCTCGACGATCGCCTCGTTCGTCTCCTACACGCTGCAGAAGAACATCTCGAAGAATCCCGAGAAGTTCGGCAAGGGCACGATGGAGGGCGTCGCAGCGCCGGAGGCGGCCAACAACTCTGAAGTCGGCGGCGCCATGGTTCCGCTGCTGTCACTCGGTCTTCCTGGCAGTGCCAGTACGTCGGTGATGCTCGCCGCCCTGCTGCTGTTCGGAATCCAGCCGGGGCCAAGGCTTTTCGAGACCAACCCCGAGATCGTCTGGCCGGTGATCGCGAGTCTGTATCTGGGCAACGTCGCGCTCCTGGTGCTCAACCTTCCGATGATCCCGCTCTGGGTTCGGCTCCTGAAGATCCCGTACTGGGTGCTCTACCCGGCGATCCTGGTGCTCGCGGTCGTCGGCGCCTACAGCGTGCGCGGCTCGATGTTCGACATCTACATGCTGATCTTCTTCAGTGCCCTTGGCTATGCATTCCGCAAACTCTCGATCCCGCCGACCCCGCTCCTGATGGCGTTCGTCCTCGGTCCGCAGGCGGAGAACGCAATACGCCAGTCGCTGATCCTGTCCGACAACAGTCTTCTGATCTTCGTGGAGCGCCCGATCTCGGCCATCGTGCTCGGGCTCGCAGTGATCGTCGTCGTGCTCGCCATCCTCAGTCGGCGCCGCGGTAATCGGCTGCCCACCAAGGACAGCGTGTTGCCCGACCTGGAGCTCGACGACCTGACCGCACCCGACCCCAAGTCCGAACCAGCCCTGAACAAGAACGTCGAAACCCGAGAGGTGAACCAATGAACACCACCATCAAGCGCCTGGGCGTCCTGGCAGCGAGCGTGGCCGTCGCGGTGGGAACCGCGGCCTGCGGCGCCTCGACCACCACGGCGGCCGGCGGGACGCCGAACAACGTTCAGTTCATCGTGGACACGGGACCCGGTGGCGGCAGCGATCTGTTCGCGCGCCAACTCATCAAGATCGCCCGCGACAACCAGATCCTGAAGGACAACTGGCCCGTCATCGCGAAGCCCGAAGGTGGCGGGCTCGGCGCGATGGCCTTCCTCAAAGGCAAGCCAGGCGACTCCAACTTCATCTCGGCGTTCACGTCGAAGTGGATCATCGGCGGCCTTGCCGCGGCATCGGCCCCCGCAGTCCTGACCGACCTGACCCCAATCGTGATGCTGGCGGACGAGATACAGGTCATCGCGGCGCCCGCCGATGCTCCCTTCAACACGATGGCTGAGTTCCTCGCTGCCGCCAAGAAGAATCCCGGTGAGATGGTGCAGACCGGTGGATCGCCGAACTCGGTGGACAACCTCGTCGCGCTGGAGATCGAGAAGAACTCCGACGTGAAGTGGAAGTACCTGTCCTTCGACGATGGCGCGCCGCGCATCACGGCGATGCTGCGCGGTGACGCCCAGATCGACATCGGCGCCATTCCGGACTTCGCAGACCAGATCGATGCGGGCAAGTTGAAGTTGATCGGTGTCTTCTCCGACAAGCGGGTGCCCGACTTCCCGAACGTCCCGACGATCGCCGAGCAGAAGATCGATCTTGGCGAGTTCCCGGAACATCTGCAGTTCCGCGGGATCGCCGGACCGCCGAAGATGTCGGACGAGGCCGTCAAGTTCTATCAGGACTTCTTTCAAAAGGTCGCCGCCACGGACGCGTGGAAGCAGTATCTGCGCAGTGAGGGTCTGAATCCCGAGTTCGTCGTCGGCGACGAGTTGCACAAGCAGATAAACGATTTCACCGACGCGGCCAAGCCGCTCGTGGCGAATATGGCCAACAACGGATGACCGACCTGCAAGACGAGCCGACCAAGACCCGATCCCTGGCCGACTTCGTGTCCTCGGTGACACTGGCGGGCCTGCCGCCCGACGTGGTGCACGGCGCCAAGAGGGCGCTGGTCGACTGGCTGGCCGCGGTGCTCGCCGGATCGGTGGAACCGGCTTCGGCCAAGTTGCGGGACGTGATCGCCGCCGTCGCGTCGGAACCGGTGGCCACCATCATCGGCTCCGGCCAGAGCACCAGCGGTCCGTTCGCTGCGCTGGCCAACGGATACTCCTCGCACGCAATGGATTTCGACGACGTGTTCAACCCGCCTGAGACCACCATCCACCTCGGTTCGTGCGTGTGGCCCACGGTGCTGGCGATCGCCGAGATGCGGCCGCTGTCCGGTGCGCAGGCGTTGGCGGGTTACGTGGCCGGTTTCGAGGTCGGCGCCCGGGTGGCGCGGGCCGCCGGGATCACCCACTTCGAGAGTGGATGGCAGGTGACGGGTACCGCCGGTCACCTTGCGTCAGCCGCGGCCGGCGCGCGAGCACTCGGACTCGGCGGCGCCGCAACGGCCAACGCGATGGGCATGGCAGCCGCCCAGGCGTCGGGCATTCGGGAGAGCTACGGCAGCGACGCCAAGGCGCTGCAGCCCGCCCGAGCGGCGATGAACGGAGTCCTCAACGCACTGATGGCCGAGCGCGGCATGACGGCAAGGGACACCTCCATCGAGGGGGAGCGCGGTCTGCTCTCGGTCATCTCGCGCGCGCCGGAACCCGAGATCCTGGTTGAGTCACTGGGCGAGGTGTGGTCGGTGTTGTCGAACGGGCACAAGCTGTACCCGAACGCATCGCTGCTTCATCCCGCGATCGACGCCGCCATCGAGTTGACCAAGGACCCGCGGTTCGCGATCGACGCGGTGAAGTCCGTCGAGGTGCGGATGCTGCCGTTCGCCGCATCGGTCACGGGGCTGGTGCACCCCGCTCCTGGGTCGGAGGCGCGGTTCAGCGCCGCCCACTGCGTGGCATTCGCATTGCATGCGGGCTATCTAGGGCTCGACAGTTTCTCGGCGGCCGCCGTCAACGACCCCGAGGTCGCGCGACTGCGGGGGCTGGTGACGGTCCGCGCCGACGACACCGTCGGCAAGCGGGGCGCGCGCATCAGCGTCACGCTGAATGACGGCACCGTGCTCGACCACGAGGTGCTCGCCAACCGCGGCACACCCGAAAACCCGCTGTCCGACGACGACTTGAATGCCAAGCTGCGCTCGATCGCAGTACCGCGCCTCGGCGTCCATGCGGCCAACGAGCTGTTGGCCGAATGCTGGGACTGGGACCTCGTGGCCAGGGCCAGCGACGTGCTGAGGCCGTTCCGTCACCCGGACTGATCCGCGCGCGTCAGAACCCGTCAGCCACCCTCACCACGGTGCGACCCGAGAACGTACCTGCCCTCACCCGATCGATGACACCGACCACGTCCTTCACGTCGACGTCACTGGTGATCTGTGAAAGTCGTTGCGGCTTCAGTGAACCACCCAGCAGCGCCCACAGCTCACGTCGAGGGCCGATCCGCATCAACACCGAGTCCATGCCGAGCAGGGCAACTCCGCGGAGGATGAACGGCAGCACCGTGGTGTTGAGCGTCGGACCGCCGGTCAGTCCGCTGGCGGCCACGGCACCGCCATAGGACACGGTGCTGAGCACGTCGGCGAGGGTGGCGCCGCCGACGCAGTCCACCGCGCCCGCCCAGCGGGTCTTGCCAAGCGCCCGCGGCTTGGCGTCGGGATCGGCGGGAAGTCGGGGGATGACCTCGGCGGCGCCGAGTGCCTTCAATCCGTCGCTCGCGTCCGGCTTTCCCGTGGACGCGACCACCTCGTAGCCCGCCGCCGACAGCAGGTCGACACTCACCGAACCGACGCCGCCGGTCGCTCCCGTCACCACGATGGGACCGTCCTGCGGGTTGATGCCACGGCCGATCAGCGCCTGCACGCTCATCGCGGCGGTGAAACCCGCGGTGCCGATCGCGGCGCCCTCGTACGGGCTCAGCGAGCCGAGGGCCACGACTTGGTCGGCGGGCACCCTGGCGTACTCCGCGTAACCACCGTGCCGTCCGGTACCGATTTCATACCCGTGTGCCAGCACGGAGTCACCGACGCCGAACTCGTCCGACGTCGAGGCCACCACCTCGCCGGTCAGGTCGATACCCGGCACGATCGGATAGTCGCGCACCACCCCGCCCTTGGGGGTGAGCGCCAGGGCATCCTTGAAGTTGACGCTGGAGTAGGCCACCCGGATCGTCACCTCACCGGGCGGCAGGTCCGATTCCGACAGTGTCTCCACCGTCGCGTCGATGCGATCACCGTCTTGCCGCGCGACCAGCGCCTGAAAGTCGTCCATGCCCCCGACGGTATCTCCTCGGTCAGGGCTGGGCAGCTACTTCAGCTCAGCCGACGACAACCCGAGCACCCGACGCGCGACCACCAGCTGCTGAATCTGCTGGGTACCCTCGAAGATGTCGAGGATCTTCGAATCCCGCGCCCACTTCTCCAACAGCAGTTCTTCGGAATAGCCAGTGGTCCCGGCCAATTCGACGGTCTTGAGGGTGATGTCGCTGGCCACCCGCGCCGCCTTGGCCTTGCCCATCGACGCCTCTTTCGAGTTGGGGATGTTGTTGTCGGCCTGCCACGCCGACCGCAGGGTCAGCAGGTAGCCGGACTCCCAGTCGGCCTCCATGCGCAGGAACTCCGCGGCGGCGGCGTGCTGCACGTGCGCCGGCTTGTCGTAGGAGATCTCGACTCCGGCGTCGGTGAGGAGCCGGCGAAGCTCCTCGAGTGATGCTCGAGCGATGCCGACGGCCATCGCCGCCACGATGGGTCGGGTGTTGTCGAACGTCTCCATGACGCCGGCAAAGCCCTTGTCCACGTTGATCTCCGGGCTGCCGAGCAGGTAGTCCTTCGGGATCCGGGCGTTGTCGAAGCGGATGACCGCGGTGTCGGATGCCTTGATGCCCAGCTTGTGCTCGAGGCGCTCGACGGTGACACCGGGGTGCTCGCGCGGCACGATGAACGACTTGATGGCGGCGCGGCCCTTGGTCTTGTCGAGTGTTGCCCAGACCACGATGTGGCTGGCCCGGGACCCTGCGGTGACGAAGATCTTCTCGCCGTTGATCACGTACTCGTCGCCGTCGAGCTTCGCCGTCGTCGACACGGCCGCCGAGTCGGAGCCGAAGCTGGGCTCGGTGATGGCCATTGCCGCCCAGACCTTCCCGAGTCGGGCGAGCTGCTCATCGGTAGCCACCCCGGAGACCGCGGCGTTGCCAAGTCCCTGGAAGGGCACCGACAGTAGGAGGGCGACGTCGCCCCAACTGATCTCGAGGGCATTGACGAGCGCAGACATGTTGGCGCCGTTGACGTTCTCCTTCGGCCCTTCGACACCGCGGAACGCGTCGGTTCCGGCAAACAAGATGGTGTTGGCCGCCGTCATGCCCTCGAAGAGGTCGGCGAGCGTGTCCAACTCGATGGGGTAGGCGTGCTCGGCGAGGTCGTACTTGCGCGAGATCGGCCGCAACATCTCCGCGGCGGCGCCGTGGGCCATGTCGATGACGGCCTGCAGCTTCTTCGGCATTTCCAGATTGATTGCCATGACTGGGTTTTCCGTTCCTGGTCTGGTGTTTCGGCCGTTGGGGGCTTAGAGGACGGCGCCGCTCATAGAACGACGACGCCCTCGGCGACGCCGAGTGCACGCAGGTCGCGGTACCAGCGTTCGACGGGGTGTTCCTTGGTGAAACCGTGGCCGCCGAGCAGCTGGACGCCGTCCAGACCAATCTGCATGCCCTTGTCGGTGGCGATCCGCTTGGCCAGCGATGCTTCGCGGGCGAACGACAGGCCTTGCTCGGCGCGCGACGCACCACGCCAGGTGATCAGTCGGAGCCCGTCGAGTTCGATGGCGATGTTGGCGCACATGAATGCCACCGCCTGGCGGCGGGCGACGGGCTCGCCGAACGCCTCGCGCTCCTTGACGTATGGGATGACGTAGTCGAGCACCGCGTGAGACGTACCGACTGCCAGTGCGGCCCAACCCAATCGGGAGAGCGCGATGGCCTCCGAATAGTCCCTGGCGTATTCCCCGTCTTCCGCCCCGACCTCACCAAGGCGGTTGTGCAGCGGCACCGCAACGTTGTTCAGCTCGACGCGGCCGAGGGCGGCGGCGCGGATGCCCATGCTCGGGTCCGCCTTGACGGTCAGTCCCTCGGAGCCGGACTCGACGATGAACAATGCCGGCTTGCCGTTGAGCTGGGCGGCGATGACGAACAGCTCGGCGTCGGCGGCCGCGGGCACCAGGGACTTGACGCCCGTGAGCCGGTAGCCGCTCGGAGTGCGGACGGCGGTCGTCTTCAGCGCGGTCGGGTCGAACAGGGCATGCGGCTCGGCGATCGCGACGCACGCCTGCGGGACGTTCTCGCCTGCGAACTCGCGAAGGTAGGTGGCCTGCTGGTCGGCGCTGCCCCAGTGGGTCAGTGCCGAGGCGACGCCGCCGGGGGCGAGAATCGGCAGCGCGAGTCCCATGTCGCCGTAGGCGAGAGCCTCGGCGACGAGCGCGTTGGTGACCGTGCTGCGCTGCGCGGCAATGCCGTCGAAGTCCTCGGGGACGTTGATCGCCGTGACACCGATTTCGGCGGCCTTGTCGATCAGGCCGGGGGGATGGGCAGCGGCGGCGTCGGCATCGTGGGCGACCGGGCGCAGCAACTCCTCGGCGAATTCGGCGACCGTCTCGACGATCATCTTCTGTTCGTCGTCGGGAGTCAGGTCGAAGTAGTCTGCGCCGCTGGGCTTGAGGCGGGTCGGCGGCTTGCCGATGCCCTGGACCCGCTTGAACTGGCGGGTCGATGCGCCGAGTGCTGAGAACGTCGTCTTGACGCCGTAGCGCAGGCTGCGGTTGAGCGGATCCCGGAGGCCGTGCTTGTCCAGGAACTCCTGACCCAGCAGCGGTGTGATCAGTGCCAACCCAAGGGCGGTCGGCGAGCGCTTGTACTTCTGCAGGCCTATCGCGCTCTCGCGCGCCCGGCTCTGCTCGTGGCCGTTGGTTGACGGCAGGGTGTTGGTCATGTTCGCAGCCTCGTGTCGTTGGGGCAGTGCTTCATGACCGTATCTTACTCCGGAGTAAGATAAGCGTGTTCTGTAATCAACGTCACGGGGCTGGCGGCACGTCCAATCCGTCGTCCCCGGTCGAGCCCCACACGGACACCGGAACGAACGGCACGGTGATGCGGGGGTCGGCGACCGCAGAAGGAGCGACGACTGCGGCGCCCATTCCGGCCAACGCTGCGGCTGCGAGGATCGTTGACTTCTTCATCCGGACGACGTTAGTAGATTGGGCCGCCAGGGAATCGGGGGTTTCCGAAACTCCTTCGTGCCGTTGGTGCTACGTCAGCGAGAGCCTGCCGAGTACCTCGTCGTGCAGTAGTCCATTGGTGGCGAGCGCGCTGCCGCCATGGGGCCCCGCCGTACCGCCGAAGTTGGTGAACCGGCCGCCGGCTTCGCGGACCAGGACGTCGAGTGGCGCCAGGTCCCACAGTTTGACCTCGGGCTCGGCAACGATGTCGACCGCGCCCTCGGCAAGCAGGCAATAGGACCAGAAGTCGCCGTAGCCGCGCACCCGCCACACGGCGTCGGTGAGTTCGACGAAGCGTGCGCGGCGCTCCTCCCAGCCGGTGGTGAGGTCGGAGAACGACAGACTGGCCGAGTCCAGCGAGGCCACGCCCGACACCGAGATGCGCCGACTGACTCCACGAAACGACGTGTACGCACCTTCGCCGGCGCCTGCCCACCACCTCCGACCCAATGCGGGCGCGCTGACCACGCCGACGACGGGCACGCCCTCGTCGAGGAGCGCGATGAGCGTCGACCAGACGGGGACGCCCCTGACGAAGTTCTTGGTGCCGTCGATCGGGTCGAGCACCCACTGCCGCCCGTGGAAGACCGCGGTGCCCCCGAACTCCTCGCCAAGCACCGCATCATCGCGCCGATGGGTCGCAAGTAGGCCGCGAAGCAGTTTCTCCGCAGATTCGTCGGCATCCGTCACCGGGGTGAGATCGGGTTTCGTCTCGATCCGTAGGTCCAGCGCACCGAACCGATCCAGGGTCAACGCATCGGCCTGATCGGCCATCTGGAGCGCGAGGCCGATGTCATCCGCAAGGGTGGGCATGGCAGCAGTCCTACCATGGGGGCGTGTTGGAATTCGCCGTGGTCTTGCTGTTGGTCGGTGGCATCGTTCTCCTGTTGGGACCTCGCATCATGCGGGCACGCCGCGGTGGCGGCCCTGGCGCAGGCGGCGGCATCGGGGGCAACATGGTCCACGGCACACTGCTGATCACCGGCGTCAGCGCCGGCGCCGATTCCGATGGTTCACAGAACGTGACCATCACCGGGGTCATCAACGGGCCGACGGTGCGCGAACACGAGGTGTATGGGCAGATGGTCATGCCCGTCGGCAGCTCACCGTCGGCGGGTCAGCTGCTCCCCGTCGTCTACTCCCCGAAGAATCCCGACAAGTGGGGCTTCGCGCCGACCCCGCCGCCCGAGGCGCCCGAGTCGGCCACCGAACTCCGTTAGGCGGCGAACTTCGCGATCTCGATGCCGACGCGGTACTCGATCTGGCTGAGCTCGACTCTGGGCGCCCCCGGTAGGGCCGGCGCCGTGGACCGGTGAACCGCTCCGGTCGGGGTGATGAATTCGGCTGTGTGACAGCCCTTGTCATCGCAGGCCGCAGTCACCGTCCAGCCGGGGGCTTCCT
>NZ_JBOGDD010000913.1:0-4755 GCF_050701675.1 Mycobacterium sp.
GATCCTTGGCTGTCCAGTCACTCATGGCTGAAGCCTAGTTCCCTGGATCGCTCCGCTCTTGCCTCGCCGGGACGCGTAGTTACTTCGCCTTGACGGTGAAGCCCTTGATGATCGCCTCGATGTCGGGACCGTCGACCTGCGCCTGGTCGGCGAACGCCGTCACGGTGAGCTGGATCAGATACTTCTGACCGGGGAGGTTGGCCCTGGCCGGGGTTCCGGTGGCGATGACCACCCGGTTGTAGCTCTGCATCCGTTGCCCGTTCAGGTCGTAGGTGCCCTCGATCATGGCCGACGGGAAGCCCCGGAAATTGTCCGCGGACGCGTTGAGCTGTTTGAAGTCCTTCGACAGCTTCGCGTCACCGTCGGCGTGCTTGAGCGCTTCGACAGGATCGAAGTTTCCATCCAGTTGGAAGACCAGAAGCATCGCCGTCGGATAGGTGTCGCCCCTGGCGATCGTCCTGGTGCCGGGTGAGAGGTTGGCGTTGAAGTAGGGCTTCCAGCCGGGCGGCGAGGGCACGACGACGGTCAGGTCGGTCAGCTTGTCGGGTGCGACGGGCGCGCCGGTGACGCCGATGTTGTCGAAGTAGGTCGAGATGGAGATGGGTTTGTCGGTGCTGGTCGGGGTGGCGGACGCGGTGGTGGTCTGCCAGATGGACCGGTAGTCGGGCGCCGAGGGGCTGCACCCCGCGACGGTGAGTGCGATCAGAAGCCCCGCTCCCGCGATCGCCTCCGTCGGGAGCTTCACGTCACGGTCACCTTGAAACCGGAGATGATGCTGCTCAGCGCGGGTGATGCCGCGATCGGCTGGTCGACGAGGGTGGTCACGGTGAGCTGAACCAGGTAGCGCTTGCCGTCCGACGGCACGGTCGCGATGACGATCCGGCTGTAGTGCTGGCTGGTACCCGAGACGCCCTGCGCGGCAGCCGATGGGAAGCCCTGGTAGTCCTCGAAGGACTCGGTTCGATTGGTCGCGGTCGGTGGCAACGCGTCCGTGTTGGCGTGGTGGATCGCGTCCTTGGGGTCGAAGTCGCCGTTGAGCGCAATCGCCATCAGCGTCGCCGACGGGTACGTGCCCTTGCCACCGAGCGGCTGGACGAAGTCGATACCGGTGGCGAACAGCGGGTCGCCTGCGCGCGTCCAGCCGTCGGGGATGGGCACCGTGACCTGCAGACCGGGGGTGTTGTCGAAGCGGGCGGGTGTTCCCGTGACTCCGATCGAGGCCAGATAATCCCTGAACGCCATCGGTTTTCCTGGGGGCGGCGGGGGCGCCGGTGTCATCGTGGGCGTCGAGCTCGTCGTGGTGGTGGGAGACGACGACGAAGCGCTCCGGTCGGTTGCTCCTGACCCGCAGGCCGCGAGCACCAGCGCCATCACCAGCGCGCCCGCGTATCGAACCGGGATCACGAAATCACGTCGACGGCGGCGATCGGGTGCTCGGCCATCTCAGGCATCTCCGTCGAACAGTCCTGTCACCGAACCGTTTTCGAAGACCGCGCGGATCGTGCTGGCCAGCAGCGGCGCGATCGACAGCACGGTCAGCTGCGGGAACCGCTTGTCCTCGCCGATCGGCAGCGTGTTGGTGACCACGACCTCGCGGGCGCCGCATTCGGCGAGCCGGTCGCGGGCCGGATCGGACAGCACGCCATGGGTGGCGGCGATGACGACGTCGGCCGCGCCGTCCTCCTTCAGGAGCTTGACCGCACCCGCGATGGTGCCGCCGGTGTCGATCATGTCGTCGGTGAGGATGCAGGTCCTGCCCTTGACGTCGCCCACCACGCGGTTGGACTTGACCTGGTTCGGCACCAGCGGGTCACGGGTCTTGTGAATGAAGGCCAGCGGAACGCCTCCCAGTGAATCCGCCCACTTCTCGGCGACGCGCACGCGCCCGGAGTCGGGGGAGACGACGACCATGTCGTGGCCCGCGTAGTGGTCGCGGATGTAACCGCACAGCAGGGACTGGCCGCGCATGTGGTCGACGGGGCCGTCGAAGAAGCCCTGGATCTGGTCGGTGTGCAGGTCGACCGACACGATGCGGTCGGCACCCGCGGTCTTGTAGAGGTCGGCGACCAGGCGGGCCGAGATGGGCTCGCGGCCGCGGTGCTTCTTGTCCTGCCGGGCATAGGGATAGAACGGCAGGATCGCCGTGATGCGCTTGGCGCTGCCGCGCTTGAGGGCGTCGATCATGAGGAGCTGTTCCATCAGCCACTTGTTCAGCGGCGCGGGATGGGATTGCAGCACGAAGGCGTCACACCCGCGCACCGACTCGTCGAATCGCACGAAGATCTCACCGTTGGCGAAGTCGCGAGCGGTCTGTGCCGTCACTGCGACGTCCAATTCCTTGGCGACCTGTTCGGCGAGTTCGGGGTGCGCGCGACCCGAGAACAACATCAGGTTCTTGCGATTGTCGGTCCAGTCCGTGGCCACTTCGCCGCTGCCTTTGCCGTCGGGGATCGATACGGGGGCAATGGTACGTAGCGTTCCTTGGAGTCCGTGGCCGGGTTACCGGAAAACGAACGTCAGGAGTCCAGCCGGTCGTCCGGCGAGACGTCTGCCGCCACGTCGGGGCCTGCGTTCCTGGCTGCCTCCGCGGCGGCGGAGTTCGGTCGTTTGCGCGCCACCCAGCCCTCGATGTTGCGCTGGGGTCCGGCCGAGACGGCCAGTGCGCCCGGCGGCACGTCATCGCGGACGACGGTGCCCGCGCCGGTGTACGCGCCGTCGCCGACGGTGACCGGTGCGACGAACATGTTGTCCGAACCGGTCTTCACGTGTGAGCCAATCGTGGTGCGCTGCTTGGTTTCTCCGTTGTAGTTCACGAACACGCTGGAGGCGCCGATGTTGGTGTGTTCGCCGATGTCGGCGTCGCCGACGTAGGTCAGGTGCGGCACCTTGGTGCCGGTGCCGATGGTCGCGTTCTTGGTCTCGACGAACGTGCCGATCTTGCCGTCGGCCCCGAGTTCGGTGCCGGGCCGCAGGTACGCGAACGGGCCGACGACGGCGCCGTCGCCGACGACCGACGAGGACCCCTGCGTGCGGATCACGGTGGCCCCGTCGCCGACGGCGACGCCGGTCAGCGTCGTGTCGGGCCCGATCTGGCAGCGCGCGCCGATGCGGGTGGTGCCGAGCAGCTGGGTACCGGGGGCGATGACGGTGTCTCGACCGACGGTGACGTCGACGTCGATCCACGTGGTGGCCGGGTCGACGACGGTCACGCCGCTGCGCTGCACGGCGGCGACGATCCGCCGGTTGAGCTCGCGGTGCAGATCGGCCAGCTGGACGCGGTCGTTGACGCCCGCGACCAGCGCGCTGTCGTCCACGTGTTGCGCGCGCACCCGCTGGTGGTCGCTCCGCAGGATCTCGATGGCGTCGGTGAGGTACAGCTCGCGTTGCGCGTTGTGCGCGCGCAATTTGGTCAGCGACCAGCGCAGTGCGGCGGCGTCGAACGCGTAGACGGCCGCGTTGACCTCGCGGATCGCGCGCTGGGATTCCGACGCGTCGGCCTCCTCGACGATGCTGGTGACCGCCCCGTCCTGGGTGCGCAGGATGCGCCCGTAGCCCGTGGGATCGGTCAGCGTGGTGGTCAGTAGGGTCGCGGCGGCCGATTGACTGACCTGGGTGTCGATGAGGCCGGCCAGGGTGTCGGCGTCCAGCAGCGGGACGTCGCCGGCCATCACCACCACGGTGCCCGCGAAGTCGGCGGGCAGCGCGGCCATGCCGCAGCCGACGGCGTGCCCGGTGCCCAGCTGTTCTTCCTGCACCGCGACGTCGATCTGGCGGCCGAGTTCCTTGGCGAGCCCGTTGATCGCAGGCGTGACTTGGTCGCGGTCCTTTCCGAGGACCACGATCAGATGCTGTGGGGAGACCTTGGCGACCGCGTGCAGGGCGTGCGCGAGCATGCTGCGCCCGCCCAGGGTGTGCAGCACCTTGGGCACGTCGGACCGCATCCGGGTGCCAGACCCCGCGGCCAGGACGATGACCGCGGTTTCGCCTCGTGTCGTCATGGATCCCTCACTTCCGCGCGAGCGTGCGCGTTGTGCCGGTCCGAGCGGCGTGTCGTCGTTCAGACACGCACGCTCGCGGCAACTACTGCTCCGTGCCACTGCTCCGTCGCCAGGACTCGAACCTGAACTATCTGTACCAAAAACAGAGGTGCTGCCAATTACACTACGACGGACTGCGGGAGTGACTTTACGGGAGTGACCCTAGTCGAGGGCCTAGGCTCAGTGTCGTGGCAGCACCGGAGAAGGAAGCGCGTGCACCCCGGGCGCGCATGACCGGCAGCGAGCGCCGCCAGCAACTGGTCGAGATCGCCAAGTCGCTGTTCGCCGAGCGGGGCTACGACGCCACGTCCATCGAGGAGATCGCCCAGCGGGCCAATGTCTCCAAGCCCGTGGTCTACGAGCACTTCGGCGGCAAGGAAGGCCTCTACGCCGTCGTCGTGGACCGCGAGATGTCGGCGCTGCTCGACGGCATCACCTCATCGCTGACCAACAACCGCTCCCGGGTGCGCGTCGAACGGGTGGCGCTCGCGCTGCTCACCTACGTCGAAGAGCGCACCGACGGCTTCCGCATCCTCATTCGCGATTCCCCGGCCAGCATCGCCTCGGGCACGTATTCGAGCCTGCTCAACGACGCCGTCAGTCAGGTGGCGTCGATCCTGGCCGGCGACTTCTCCCGCCGCGGGCTCGATCCCGAGCTGGCCCCGCTGTACGCCCAAGCCCTCGTCGGCTCGGTGTCGATGACGGCGCAGTGGTGGCT
>NZ_JBOGDD010000914.1:0-11683 GCF_050701675.1 Mycobacterium sp.
CGTAGTAGTCATTCCCCTCAATGCTGGTCCACCCCACGAACAGGTCGGTGGAGCTCTGAATCAACCGCTGGCCATTGACGACTCGCTGACCGTGATGGGTGTACTCACTACTTTCGGTGTACTGCTCGTACACCGATGGGCCAGCCTGTTTGATCTGCAGAAAGAATGGATCGCGCGTGCGACGTTCCTCGAGCAATACGAGATAGACCCGCATGCCGACGCTACCCACGCCGACGACCTGACGGACCGCGTCGGCGAGGTCGAATCGCGTCAACAGGCTCCAGACGTGATCGGGCAGCGACTCGCGGTAGGCGAGGAAGATCTCGTCCGGGTCGGCATCGGTTTCGCCGAAGGCGTGGGTGCGAAAGGGCGGATCTTCGATGATCCGACGGCGGCCGTCGACGACGGTGGTCAACTTCTTCGACGCCCCACGGCTGGTGCGCTTTCGCAGCCGAGACTCCAGCTGACTACCGACTTCGTCGGCGTCGTACGGCGCCAGGTACTTCAGGAGGTCGTCGACGTCGATCTGGTCGTACCAGATATCGATCTCCGGCATCGGTGCGTACCCGTGGATGCGCGTCGAGTAGCCGCGATACGCCGCGGACACAGACTGTCGGCCAACGGATTCCGACAACCCGTGGGCCCGGGCCAGGACGACCAGGGATGCGGCCAGCCGCTTGACGTCCCATTCGAACGGACCGGGCAGCGTCTCGTCGAAGTCACGAAGATCGAAGGACACGTTGCGCTCCGGTGTGTTCCACAGTCCGAAGTTGAGAACGTGTGCGTCGCCGCACATCTGGACGGTGATGCCGGTGTTCGGTGTCGACGCGAGATCTGCCGCCATCACCGCGGCGGCCCCGCGGAAATACGTCCACGGCGATGCGGCCATCCGACCGTGCCGGATGGGCAACAGGTCTTCGGTGCGAATCGCATTCTGGGCCAGGATCGTCGCCAGCGCGTCGTGCCCGCGGCCGTTGGGATCCCAGTCGGCAAGGCTGCGGCGCGGTACCACTTTCCTGGCCGCACGCCCGTCGCCGGCATCGGTGGTGAGATTCGACAGGGGCGACATCGACCAAGACTAGCCGGACAGACGAATCCTGAGCTCGTCTGCGGTGTCCCGGACGATGCCCAGCTGCTTGGCCACCTGTATCGGCGCCGTGCCACCGCGGGCGTCGCGTGAGTTCACCGAACCCGCGACGGTGAGCACTTCGCGGACCTCGGCCGTCAGCCCTGGGTGGATGGCCGCCAGTTCGTCATCCGTGAGTTCCTCGAGTCCCACCCCGCGCGCCTCGGCCGCCTTCACCGCGGCGCCCGCGGCCTCGTGCGCGACGCGGAACGGCAATCCCTGCCGGACAAGCCATTCGGCGACGTCGGTGGCCAGCGTGTACCCCAATGGCGCGAGCTCCGCCATCCGCTCGGCGTCGAAGCGCAGCGTGCCGACCAGTCCGGCCATTGCGGGCAGCAGCATCTCCAGCTGCGCCACGGAGTCGAAGACCGGTTCCTTGTCCTCCTGCAGATCGCGGTTGTAGGCAAGCGGCTGGGCCTTGAGGGTGGCCAGCAGGCCGGCGAGGTTGCCAATCAGGCGGCCCGACTTTCCCCTTGCCAGTTCGGCGATGTCGGGATTCTTCTTCTGGGGCATGATCGAGCTGCCCGTCGACCAGGAGTCGTGCAGCTTGACGTAGCCGAATTCTGTCGTGCTCCAAAGGATGATGTCCTCGGCAAGTCGCGACAGGTCGACGGCGATCATCGCCAGCACGAAGGCCGCCTCCGCGGCGAAGTCGCGGGAAGCCGTTGCGTCGATCGAATTGTCGGCGGCGGCGGTGAATCCGAGGTCCTCGGCGATCGCGTCGGGATCGAGGCCCAGTGAGGACCCTGCGAGCGCCCCCGACCCGTACGGCGATATCGCCGCACGGTCGTCGAAGTCGATGATCCTGTCGACGTCGCGGAGCAGCGGGTGGGCATGCGCAAGGAGGTGGTGCGCCAACAGGATCGGCTGCGCCGACTGCAGATGCGTCTTGCCCGGCATGATCTCCGTGGGATGAGACGCGGCCTGCGTCGCCAGCGCACCGGCGACGTCGAGCACTCCGTTGCCGACGACCCGCATGGCGTCACGGAGCCACATCCGGAAGAGTGTCGCCACCTGATCGTTGCGCGAGCGGCCCGCGCGCAGACGCCCGCCGAGATCCTCGCCTGCCCGCTCGATCAGGCCGCGCTCCAGAGCCCCGTGCACGTCCTCGTCCGACGGCAGGGGCAGGAAGCTGCCGTCGGCGACGTCGTTCCCGAGCGCGTCCAACCCGGCGAGCAGTCCGTCGCGCTGATCGTCGGTCAGCAGCCCGGCCCGGAAGAGCACCAGGGTGTGCGCCTTGGATGCCCTGACGTCGTACGGCGCCAGGGCCCAGTCGAAGTGGGTCGACTTGCTCAGCGCGGCAAGGGCGTCCGACGGGCCGTTGGCGAACCGACCGCCCCACAGCGAGCCCTCGTTGGTACTCACTGACCCGACCCCGGGGGGCTCAACTGCGGCACGAGCGTGCGCCGATGTACGGCCTGAACGGCGTGTCGGCGTACAGACACGCACGCTCGCGGGAAGGAGGGTGGCCAGAAGGAGGGGTGAGTCACTGGCCCGCCAGGTCTCGCTGGGCGGCGATCTTCGACGACAGCCCATGCACGTGCACGAAGCCCTTGGCGCTCGACTGGTCGAACGTGTCGCCCTCGTCGTACGTGGCGAGGTTGAAGTCGTACAGCGATTCGGGGCTGCGTCTGCCGTTGACGGCGATGTGGCCGCCGTGCAACACCAGCCGGATCTCACCCGTCACGTGCTCCTGGGTGTTCGCGACGAACGACTCCAACGCGTTCTTGAGCGGCGAGTACCACAGTCCGTCGTAGACCAGCTCGCCCCAGCGCTGATCGGTGGTCCGCTTGAACCTGGCCAGTTCGCGCTCCAGCGTGACGTGCTCGAGTTCGGTGTGGGCGGTGATCAACACCATGGCGCCTGGGGCCTCGTAGATCTCCCGGCTCTTGATGCCGACCAGCCTGTCCTCGACGACGTCGAGCCGACCCACGCCCTGGGCGCCCGCGCGGCGGTTGAGCTCGACGATGGCCTCCAACACGGTGACGGGCCTACCGTCGATGGAGACAGGCGTGCCCTTTTCGAAGCCCACGATGACCTCGTCGGGTGAGCTCCAGTTGACCGTGGGGTCCTCGGTGTAGTCGTAGACATCCTTGGTGGGGGCGTTCCAAAGGTGTTCCAGGAAGCCGGTTTCCACCGCGCGTCCCCACACGTTCTGGTCGACGGAGAACGGTGACCGCTTGGTGACGTTGATCGGGATCGCGTTCTCCTCGGCGAACGCGATTGCCTTCTCCCGGGTCCACGCATAGTCGCGGACAGGCGCCAGCACCTCGAGATCAGGTGCCAGCGAGGCGAATCCGACCTCGAAGCGCACCTGGTCGTTACCCTTGCCGGTGCACCCGTGGGCGACGATGCCACCGCCATGTTCGCGCGCTGCCTCCACCAGATGCTTGACGATCAGGGGGCGGCTGATCGCGGACACCAGCGGGTAACGGTCCATGTAGAGCGCGTTGCTCTTGATGGTCGGCAGGCAGTACTCCTCGGCGAACTCGTCGCGCGCGTCCACGACGACCGCCTCGACGGCGCCGCAGTCCATGGCGCGCTGCCGCACGACCTCCATGTCCTCACCGCCCTGGCCAAGGTCGATGGCCACCGCCACGACCTCGCGGCCGGTCTCCTTGCCGATCCAGCTGATCGCCACGGAGGTGTCCAGACCACCGGAGTACGCCAGGATGACGCGTTCGGACATTTGATCGATCTCCTTGATTACTTGGGGCTGTTCGGGTTACTGCAAGTCTTCGAGGGTGCTCGCCAGTTCCGCACCGGTCATGGGTTCGCGGGCCACCACCAGGATCGTGTCATCACCGGCGATGGTGCCGACGACGAACGGCAGGGACGACCGGTCGATCGCGGCGGCCAGGTAGTGGGCGGCCCCGGGCGGGGTGCGCAGGACCGCGAGGTTACCGCTGGCATCCGTGGACACCAGCAGGTCACCGAGCAGCTTCGACATCCGGTCGGTCCCCCCGGACACGCCACGCACCGGGCTGCCGTCCTCCGGCACGATGTAGACGCCGGTGCCGCCGTCGGCGCCCCGCAGCTTCACCGCACCGAGCTCTTCGAGATCACGTGACAGCGTGGCCTGGGTGACGTCGATGCCCTCGGCGGCCAGCATCGCTGCCAGTTCGCTCTGACTACGCACCGAGTTGGACGACAGGAGCGTCACGATGCGCGCCTGCCGGCCGGCTCTAGTCGCTGTCGTCATGGCCCCGTCACGACTTCTCCAGAAGCCACACCAGTAGCGCCTTCTGCGCGTGCAGACGGTTCTCGGCCTCGTCCCAGACCGCACTCTGCGGTCCGTCGATGACGTCGTCGGTGATCTCGTGTCCGCGGTGTGCAGGAAGGCAGTGCAAGAGGACGGCGTCGGGATCTGCCAACTTCATCAGCTCGTCGTTCACCTGGAAGGGGCGGAAGGGACGGACCCGGTCGAGGCCGTCGTTCTCCTGGCCCATCGAGGTCCAGGCGTCGGTGACGATGACGTCGGCGCCTTCCGCCCCCGCCCTCGGGTCGGTGGTCACGGTGACCGATGCCCCGGTCTCGGCGGCCCGGCGCTCCGCGGCCGCCACGAACTGTCTGGCGGGCTCGAAACCCGTTGGCGCGGCGATGGTGACGTGGATGCCCGCGGTGACACCGCCCAGCATCAGCGAGTGAGCCATGTTGTTGGCGCCGTCGCCGAAGTAGGTCATCCGCAGCCCAGGAAGAGCACCCTTGCGTTCGGCCAGCGTCTGGAGGTCCGCGAGTACCTGGCACGGGTGGAACTCATCGGACAGCGCGTTGACGATCGGCACCGTCGCACCCGAGGCCATCGCGGTCAGACGTTCCTGCGCGAAGGTGCGCCAGACGATGGCGTCGACGTAGCGCGACAGGACCTGCCCGGTGTCCTCGAGGGTCTCCTCGCGACCGAGTTGCGTACTGCGCCCGTCCACGACCACTGCGTGACCGCCGAGTTGGGCGATTCCCACCTCGAACGAGAATCGCGTCCGAGTGGAGTTCTTCTCGAAGATGACGGCGACGCCGCGGGGTCCCTCCAGCGGGCGCGCGCTGAACGGCGCCTTCTTGAGTTCAGCTGCGAGAGCCAGCACTTCGGCCTGCTCACCCGGCGACAGGTCGTCGTCACGGAGGAAGTTCCTGGCGGTCACTGTGTCTTTCCTGCCGTGTCGAGGATGGCTGGCAGTGCGGTGAGGAACGCCTCGATCTGCGCCTCGGTCACGACCAATGGCGGAGCCAATCGGACGACATCCGGCGCGGCGGCGTTGACGAGAAACCCCGCCTCGCGTGCCGCGAACTCGACCGCCTTGCCCTGCGGTGCGGTCAGGACGATGCCGCGCAGCAGTCCGCGGCCCCTGACGTGGTCGACCAGTGGGTGGCCGATCGCTTCGATGCCGTGGCTGATCGTCTTGCCGAGGACGTCGGCCCGACTGATGAGATCGTCGTCGGCCAGCGTCCGCAGGACCGCGAGCGCGGCGGCCGTGCACACCGGATTGCCGCCGAAGGTGCTGCCGTGCAGGCCCGGGGTCAGCAGGTCGGCAGCGTCGCCGATCGCCAGGCAGGCACCGATCGGCAGCCCGCCGCCCAATCCCTTCGCGAGGGTGATCAGGTCGGGCGTGATGCCGTCGTGCTGGTGGGCGTAGAAGGTTCCCGTGCGACCGACCCCCGTCTGCACTTCGTCGAGAACCAGGAGCGCGCCGTGCTCGGCGGTGATCTCGCGGGCCGCGACGAGGTAGCCCGGCGGCGGTGTGACGACACCGCCCTCCCCCATGATCGGCTCGAGGAAGACCGCGGCGGTCCGGTCCGTGACGGCCGCTGCGAGCGCGGTGGCGTCGCCGTAGGGGACGTGGGTGACGTTGCCGGGCAATGGTTCGAACGGCGCCTGCTTGGCCGGCTGCCCGGTGAGCGACAACGAGCCCATGGTGCGGCCGTGGAAGGCGCCTTCGGCGGCGACGAGTTCGGTGCGTCCGGTGAGGCGGGTGATCTTGAAGGCGACCTCGTTGGCCTCGGTACCCGAGTTGCAGAAGAACACCCGGGCCTTGATCTCGCCGCCGAGATGGGCGACCAACGCCTCGGCCAACGCGATCCCCGGCTCGGTGGCATAGAGATTGGACGTGTGGCCGAGCGTGTTCAGCTGGTTGGTCACGGCCTCGATGACGGCGGGATGGCGGTGTCCGAGCACGTTGACCGCGATGCCGCCAAGCAGGTCCACATAGGATCTGCCATCGGCATCGGTGACGACCGCGCCGTCCCCGCTGACCAACGCGATTGGCGGCGTGCCGTAGTTGTCCATCATCACGGCCTGCCAACGCTCCTGCAGCCCTTGGGTGTTCGTGTTCGTCACTTCATCACCACCTTCGTTCCGGATCCCTCGTTGGTGAACAGTTCAGCAAGCACGCAGTGCTCGACGCGGCCATCGATGACGTGCGCGCTCGGCACGCCACCGGCCACCGCGCGCAGGCAGGCCTCGATCTTGGGCACCATGCCCGATTCGAGCGACGGGAGCAGGCCAGTCAGGGTCGCCACGTCGATCTCGCTGACCAGCGACGCACGGTCGGGCCAGCTGGTGTAGAGGCCTTCGACGTCGGTGAGCATCAGTAGCTTCTCGGCGTTCAGCGCCTCGGCAAGGGCGGCCGCCGCGGTGTCGGCGTTGATGTTGTGCACCACGCCGGCAGCGTCCGGCGCGATGGTCGAGACCACGGGAATACGGCCTGCGGCAATGAGGTCCAGCACCGCTCTGGTGTCGACCTTCTCGACGTCGCCGACGAGCCCGATGTCGGTCGCCACGCCGTCGACGGTCACGCTGCGCCGCACCGCGGTGAACAGGTGCGCGTCCTCACCGGTGATGCCGACGGCATACGGCCCGTGACCGTTGATCAGGCCGACGAGCTCGCGGCCGACCTGCCCGAACAGAACCATCCTTGCGACGTCGAGCACTTCCGGTGTGGTGACCCGAAACCCGCCCTTGAAGTCGCCCTCGATGCCGAGCCGTTTGAGCATGGCGCTGATCTGCGGGCCGCCACCGTGCACGACGACGGGGTGGATGCCGCAGTTGCGCAGGAACACCATGTCGGCGGCGAACGCGGCCTTGAGGACGTCGTCGGTCATTGCGTTTCCGCCGTACTTGACGACGACGATCTTGCCGTGCAGCTGCTTGAGCCACGGCAGGGCCTCGGCCAGCACCCCCGCCTTCGTCTCGACATCCGTGACGGTCACGAGGAGTAGGCCGAGTTCTCTTCGACGTAGGCGTGGGAGAGATCCGTGGTGCGAATGGTCGCCTCGCCGGTGCCGACGCCGAGTCCGACGACGACGGAGATCTCGGCACCGGACAGGTCCACCTCGCGTGCGCCAGGAGCGCCGGCGCCGTCCACGCACACTGGAGAACCGTTGAAGGACACGCTGATCCGGTCCGGGGCCATGTCGACCGGCGCCATCCCGACTGCCGCGAGAACCCGGCCCCAGTTGGCGTCGGAACCGAAGATGGCCGTCTTGACCAGGCTGTCGCGGGCGATGACACGTGCCGCGACGAGCGCGTCCTCCTCGCTGGCGGCACCGTTGACGGTGACGGCGACGCGCTTGGTGACGCCCTCGGCGTCCGCCTGCAGTTGCAGGCAGAGGTCGTCACAGACGGCGAGAACGGCGGCGTCGAGATCGGCTTGGCTGGGCGCGATCTCACTGGCGCCGGAGGCGAGCAGCAGCACGGTGTCGTTGGTCGAGCAGCTGCCGTCGATGTCGAGCCGGTCGAAGGTGCGGGCAGCGGCGTTGCGCAGCGCGCGGTCGAGCGCGTCGGCGTCGGCCACCGCATCGGTGGTGATGACGCACAGCATGGTGGCCAGCGATGGCGCCATCATGCCCGCTCCCTTCGCCATGCCGCCGACCGTCCAACTGCCCTCGTGGTGCAGCGCAACCTGTTTCGCGACGGTGTCGGTGGTCATGATGGCCTGGGCCGCCTCGGCCCCACCGGTCAGACCGCCCGCCATCTCGTGCACGATGTCCTTGACGCCGCCGAGGACCTTGTCCATGGGCAGCCGGTCACCGATCAGTCCGGTCGAGCAGACGGCGACTTCGATGGCTCCGGTCTCGGTTCCCCAGTCGGAAAGGGCGTTGGCGACGGCTTCTGCGGTCGCGTGGGCGTCCTGGAAGCCCAGCGGTCCCGTGCAGGCGTTGGCCCCGCCTGAGTTCAGGATGACAGCGCGCAGACGCTTGGTGGTCATCACCTGCTGCGTCCACAGCACTGGGGCGGCCTTGACCTTGTTGCGGGTGAACACCGCGGCGGCGCCGTAGTCGGGACCCTCGTTGAAGACCAGGGCCAGATCCGGTTTGCCGGAGACCTTGATGCCCGCCGCGATGCCGGTCGCCCGGAAGCCAGAAGGAGCGGTCACGCCCTGGTTGCGCACTAAGTTCACGGTGCCACCCCCACAGTCGAAAGTCCTTCCGTCTCCGGCCATCCCAGCGCCAGGTTCATCGACTGCACGGCTGCCCCTCCAGTTCCCTTGACCAGGTTGTCGATTGCGCACAGGGCCACCAACACGCCGGCGTCCGCATCGACGGCGACGGCGACCTGGGCGGCGTTGCTACCGATCACCGATCCGGTGGTCGGCAGGCGTCCCTCTGGCAGCAGATGAACGAACGGTTCGTGGGCGTACATCTTTTCGTACGCGGCCCGAATCTCCGACAAAGGTGCGTCGGTTCGCGCCGTGCACGTGGCGAGGATGCCGCGCGACGTCGGAATGAGCACGGGCGTGAAGGATACGGTGACGTCCTTGCCGCTGACCGTGCGCAGACCCTGCGCGATCTCGGGTGTGTGCCGGTGCGCCCCGGCGACGCTGTACGCCCTCGCCGACCCGATCACCTCCGAACCCAGGAGGTCGACCTTCGCGGCACGGCCCGCCCCGGACGTGCCGCTCACCGCCACTACCGTCACGGCAGGCTCGACGAGCTCCCCAGCCAGTGCGGGCAGCAGCGCGAGAAGGGCGGCCGTCGGGTAGCAACCTGGAACGGCGACCCGCTTGGTGACCCGCAGCGCCTCCCGCCCGCCCGGCAACTCGGGTAGCCCGTAGGGCCAGCTGCCCGCGTGGGCAGAGCCGTAGAACCTCTCCCACGCCGCGGGGTCGGTGAGCCGGAAGTCGGCGCCACAGTCCACGATCAGGGTGTCGGATCCGAGTTGCTCGGCCAGCGCGGCGGAGTGCCCGTGCGGCAGAGCCAGGAACACCACGTCGTGACCGGCCAGCACGTCGACATCAGTCGACTCGAGAACCCGGTCGGCCAGTGGCAACAGGTGCGGGTGGTGCTCGGTGACGCCGGTTCCCGCGCTGGCCGCGGCCGTCAACGCCCCGATGGTCAGGCGACCGTCCGCAAGGGCGGGGTGACCGAGCAGCAGGCGCAGGATCTCGCCCCCCGCATAGCCGCTGGCACCCGCCACCGCTACTGAGATCATGCAGCGATTCTGCATGGTTATGCAGGCAGGTGCAAATTCATTTATCGGCGCTGTACGGCGCCGACGCGTTGGACGGCCGCGGCGACCGCCGCATCGCGTGCCGCGCTCGCCTCGTCCTCGGTCAACGTCCGGTCGGGCGCGCGGAACCGCAAGGCCAGCGCCAGGGACTTGTTCCCCTCACCGACCTGCGGACCGACGTACACGTCGAACACCCTGACGTCCTCGAGCAGCTCGCCTGCCCCGTCGCGCACCGCGTCGGCGACGTCCTGTGCGGCGACATCAGCAGCCACGATGAGGCTGACGTCCTGGAACACGGCGGGGAACGGGGACACCGCGGGGGCGGGCAGGCGTTCGGTCACGGGGACGGCACTGAGGTCGAGTTCCACGGCGCAAACGCCCTTCGGCAGGCCCGTGCGCTCGATGACCGCGGGGTGCAACTGGCCCGCATGACCGATCACCTCGCCGCCGAGGACGATCTCCGCGCAGCGCCCCGGATGCCACGGCAGCAGCTGCGTGGCGCGGAAGTCGAACTCGACTCCGCAGGCCCGGCCGATGACGCGCACCGCCTCGAACGCGTCCACTGCGTCGACCGGACGCCCTGGCCCCCATGGGCCCGCCGGCTCGCGCAGGCCGGTGAGGACGGCGCCGACGTGCAATGGCTGCCGGGGCAGCGCCGCGTCGATGGTCGCGATCTCGGCATCGGTGGGACGACGGTCGACGGGGAGCCGCTCGACGGTCTTGGTCTGCGCGGTGGCCAGCACCACCTGCTCGATGCCGAACAACGCGATGTCCGGGGCGCCGCGGGAAACGTTGCGGACCAATGCCTCGAGCAGGCCCGGCAGCAATGTGGTCGCGAGCTGGGGGCGGTCGGCCTCCAGCGGGTTGAGCACCGTCATGGTGGCGCGCCGGTAGTCGTCGTCGGGCAGTCCCCATGCGTCGAAGATTCCCGCCGGCAGGAACGGTGTCGGCAGGACTTCCACGAAACCGTTGAGCGCCAACGATCTTCCGATCGCCCGCCGGCGCTGCTGAGCGGGGGTCAGTCCGCGCCCTGCCGGCGCAGGCGGCAGCACCGAGGGGATCTTCTCGAGACCTTCGAGTCGCAATACCTCTTCGACAAGGTCGGCGGGCAGCTTGAGATCGGTCCGCCAACTCGGCGGCACGACCGTGACGTGCCCGTCGGAAACCGTTACCCGACCGCCGATCTGGGTCAGTCGCCGCACCGTCGCGCCGTCCTCGTAGCGCACGCCCGCCGTCCGGTCCGGCAGATCCTCTGGCATGGCGACCGACTCCGGCGACCAATCGTCGCGCGGTGGGTCACCACGCCAATCGGTGAGCGTCGGCTCGACGGTTCCGTTGGCGATGTCCGCCAGCAGGCTGGCGCAACGATCAAGCGCTGCAACGGAGATCGCCGGGTCGACGGTGCGCTCGTAACGGCGGCCCGCTTCGCTGACGAGGTGCAGCCTGCGCTGGGTGCGCGACACGGCCGCCGGGTCCCACACCGCGGCCTCGAGCAATACGTCGGTGGTGCTTTCCCGCACCTCGGTGGTGCCCGCGCCCATCACACCGCCGATGGCAGCGGTCGCGACGTCGTCGACGATCAGCACGTCACCGGGATCGAGCCGACGCTCGACGTCGTCCAGGGTGATCACCGTCTCCCCCGGCTTCGCGAAACGCACGTCGAAACCGCCCGTGATGAGGCTGCGGTCGTGGGCGTGCATCGGGTGCCCGATCTCGAGCATGACGTAATTCGTCACGTCGACGGCGGGCGAAATGGCCCGGATCCCGCTCAACATCAGCCGTCGTCGGAGCCACCATGGAGACACCGCGGTCGGGTCGATTCCGGTGACGGGACGGAGCCCGAATCGTCGAACACCGGTACCGGATTGAACCGTCAGCGGCCAGGCATCGCCCGTGGCGGGCAACGGCTCGACGTCCGCCGGGTCGACGAAGTCGAGATCGTAGGCGCATGCGATCTCCCGAGCCATCCCGCGGACGGAGAGGCAGTAACCACGGTCGGGCGTGATGGCGAGGTCGAACACGACGTCGGCGAGGCCGAGGACGTCAGCCGCGGGATCGCCCGGTTCGGCGGTGCCGGGGGGTAACACCAGAATTCCGGAATGCTCGGAGCCCAGGTT
>NZ_JBOGDD010000915.1:0-18325 GCF_050701675.1 Mycobacterium sp.
ATGTGGCTGATCAGGGCGGTTTCGATACCGTGGCCGTCCCCAGCGGCCACCAGGTCCACCAGCACATGGTGTTCGGCGGCGGAGGATTCCAGCTTGCCGGCCTTGGCGAGCCGGTCAAGGCCGTAGAGCCGGGTGTGCGCCCGTAGTTCGGCCACCGTCCTGACGATGCGGGCATTACCCGCAAGCGCCAAAAGCGTGAGATGGAAGTCGCTATCGGCGTTGACGTACTGGATCAGGTCGCCGCGCCGGCTGCCGTCAACGATGCGGTCGGCCAGGGTGCGCAACTGAGCCACGTCCTCGGCCGTGGCGGCCGCTACGGCGCGACGGCAGGCGGAGGGTTCGATCAGCAGGCGCAGATCGGTGACGTCGTCTAGATCCTTGTCACTCATCTCAGTAACGCGATACCCCTTGTTCCGAACGGTTTCCACTAGCCCTTCGCTGACAAGATCGACCATCGCTTCGCGCACCGGTGTCGGGGAAACACCGAACTCCTGCGCCAGCGCGGGCGCCGAGTAAATTCGGCCCGGGCTCATTCGCCCGGAAATAACCGCGGCACGCAATTCTCTCGTGACGCTTTCACGAAAGCTCGATGTGCCGATTCGACTGAACGAAAGAGCGGCAGCAGCCGTATCGGATTCCTCGGGTTGAACCACACCACAATTGTGCCAGAAAACAGTTCGGATTCTCCGAACGTCTGCCGACTTTCAAGGAGATGGTTATCTCATTTCGAGCAGCGACCGCGGGTGCCTCGGCTGCTGATCCGAGTCCACCGGCAATGCGCCGATGGTTATCGAGCGCAGGCGGCCTAGTGGCATATTTTTCCGGGTACCGATTCATCGGCTGAGGCGATGCGGCGGAGTGGTTTACGAGGACCGCCTGCTGGTCTGCTGCTGCTCCACGTCCTCCGGGTCCTGTCGGTATGGAGACGACCGCGAGCCGCTCCATCCCGGCAGACAAGCCGTGCCGCTACTTGGTGAGGAATCCCGCATCGACGGGGATCGTGCTGCCGGTGACGTAGCGCGCCTCGTCTGACGCGAGCCAGAGGATCGCGTTGGTGACGTCGCTCGGCGCCACCATGTCGACCGGCATCAGGTTGGACAGAAGCGTTCCGGCTTCGGGATTCCGTTCGAACCAGCGTGCGGTCGGGTCGTTGACGATCATCGGAGTGTCGACCGCGGTCGGGTGGACCGAGTTGACCCTAATTGCGTACTTGCTCAGCCAATGGGCACTCATCCGCATGATGCCGACGACTCCGTGCTTGGACGCCACGTAGCCTGCATAGCCCTCAGAACCGTTGCCACCTCGTCCCGACAGTCCGAGGTTCGAACTCGTCAGGATGATCGAGCCGCCGCGGCCATGTTCGATCATCGCCGTCGCGGCAGCCTTCACCGTGTGCCAAACTCCGGCCAGGTTCACGTCCAGGGTGTCGTGAAACGTTGCCTCGTCGTTCGGATCCTCCGCGACGAGGGCGGCGACACCAGCGTTGCCCAGGACGACGTCGATCGGTCCGACGACCTCGGTGCCACTGGCCACTGCCGCTCGCATGGCTGCTGCGTCGCGGACGTCCGCCTCCACTGCATGGATGCGGCGGCCGAGGGCCTTGACCTGCTGAACGGTTTCGGCCAGGTCGTCTGGCGTCGCCAGGGCATAGGGCACGCTCTCGATCTGCGCACAGAGGTCGACGGCGATGATGTCGGCGCCTTCGGCGGCGAGCCGAACTGCGTGATTCCGCCCCTGTCCGCGCGCCGCGCCGGTGATGAATGCTGTCTTGCCCTCGAACCGTCCCGACATCTTTGTCTCCTCTCGCCGGAATTCCTGGAAGCCATTGGCCAAATCGCTTGGCGGACCAGAAAGCAACGTATTCCCGCGAAGATCCGTGGTCAACATTGCATTCATAGATCGATGGCATGCCATCACTTCTGCGAATGCCACCGCACCGTATCGAACTACAATTTCCGGTCCGACCTGCGATGTAATTTCATAACGTTGGCTCCGATTTAGTTGGTGTGCAGAAGGTTTGGCATGTGTTGTTCAGTGCTCTACGGTCGATCGCGTCGCAATGGGGCACGAGCCAGGTCGCGTTCGCCGTACGGTTCCATTGCCGCCCAGGTCGATTCATGGTTCGGGAGGGTGACGACAACAATCGAACAGGTGGCACGGAATGTAGTGTCGCCCGTCGCGGCGGGATTCAGGAAGGCGTGCGTCGCTTTCGTGCCGATGCGTCGTACGGCGCGAGTTGGATTCGCACGTCGCGCGGCACGCGCACGCCGCGCGTCTGCAGGTTGTTGATGAACAGCGCGGAAAGCGGATCCTGCGGGGTGGACGTGACCGCCACTAGCTGTCTGAACCAGGGGGGCGAGAACGAACGGACGACGCCGGGGAAGCCAGCAGTCACCGCACTGACCGGGCACACGGCGACGCCAAGGCCAGCGGCGGCGAGCTGCGGGGCGGCAGCGGTCACCGATGTCCTCATCACGGGATCCGGTCGGACGCCGGCACTGCTCAGCGCTCGATCGAGCCAGCCGCTGAGCCCGTTGTCCGATGCGAAGTGAACCAGCGGAGCACCTTCGAGGTCCTCCATCCGTACCGTCGACCGTCGCACCAGGGGGTGGCCGGTCGGTGCCGTCAGGACAATCTCCTCGTCGGCGACTGCGGTGGTCGTGAAGCGGTCTGGCACTGGCGCGGGCATTAACGTCACGTCGACGACGTCGGAGTCGATGACGCCAAGTAGTTCGTCTATCGTCGTGGACTCCCGCAGCGTGATCGTCACCTCTGGGCGCCGCCGCCGCCACTCGCGAATGACCGGCGCGAGCAGGGGCACGCTGAGGCTCTGTGCGCAAGCCAGCCGCAGCGACCCGCCGACCCCTTCGCCAACCGCACGTGCCGACCTCACGGCCGAGGCGGCTGCCTCGATCGCCCGTCTGGCGTCGACGACGGCGGCCCGCCCCGCCGGAGTGAGCTTGACGCCCCGCGGCTCGCGGCGCAGCAGCACAGTCCGGACCTCACGTTCCAATGCGGCCAGCTGGTGAGAGACGGCGGGCTGCGAGGAATGCAGCAAGAGCGCGGCCTGCGTGATGGATCCCGAGTCTGCCACTGCAACAAGGCATTCCAACGCACGAAGTGATGCCATTCGAAAATTCTATCGCAGGCCGTCTAAACATGAGGGACTTTGTGGTGAGAATCAGGCGTAGCGTTCGGACAATCGGGTCAGGTCGTGCGAGGGGCACACCAGACGCCAAGAAGGAACGTCCCGGACTCCCCGGCAGTCCTGATCGCCTCGCGGGTGACCCGAGCCGAGGAGCCGGTCACGGGCACCATGTCGCTTGACGGCGATTCGCCCCGCCGGGCGCACGATGAGGGAGCGTAAAGAGTTGAGTATCGAGTTGCGTCACATCAGATACTTCATCGCCGTGGCCGAGGAGTTGAACTTCGGCCGGGCCGCGGCACGGCTACACATTGCCCAGCCGCCGTTGAGCGTCCAGATTCAGGACCTCGAGCGTGACCTCGGAGTCAAGCTCTTCGACCGGACGAGACGCCGCACGAGTCTCACCCGGGAGGGCGAGGTGTTCCTCCTCGAGGCGCGCCAGATCTGCGATCAGGTCAGCAGGGCCCGCCGCGCCGTCAACCAGGCCGCGTGTGGTGAGCTCGGACGTCTGCGGGTGGCGGGCGTGCCGTACGCATTCATGGAGGTGTTGCCGACGGTCGTGCCGAGATTTCGTCAGCAGAACCCCAACATCGTGGTCGATCTGCGAGAGGCCGGCACGCAGGAGAGCCTCGATTCCCTCCTCGCCGGCACCGTGGACGTTGCCTACGTGCGGCAGGGAGACCCGATCGAGGGCCTCGAGGTCGAACCCGTTCGAACGGGAACGCTCGAAGCCGTCGTGCCGCTCGGTCATCGGCTTGCCGGAGTCGGTTCCATCGAAATCACCGACCTCGCGTCCGAGCCCTTCGTCGCGACGTCACGGCACATTTCGCCCTACTACTACGACCAGACACTCTCGGCCCTGACCGCTGCCGGGATCACGCCACGCACGGTGGTGGAGGCGACGTCCATTCAAGCCCAGCTGGGCTACGTGGCGTGCGGGATGGGCGTGTCGTTGGTGCCGACCTCGTTCAAGTCGAGCGACTCGAAGTACGTCGAATGGGTCAGGCTCAAGGAGCCCATCGTGTCGACGGACGTGGCAGTGGCATGGGCATCCGGGCCCATTCCCGCGGTGGTGGATCACTTCTTGACAATCGCCCGTCAAGAAGCCGGCGACGACGTCGAAGCATCCGTCGAACTCGAAGCTCGCTCGGAAGTCCTGCGCGAGCGAGTCGTGGCCGAACGCAGCGCCGCATTGGTGTAGCGCCATCGCGCACCAGCGCAGCCCGGTCGATGAAGTCGGAAAGGCTGAAGGGCACGCTCATCGGTTGCTCCTAACGTAGTTCTCCCGCGTTGCGCGACCAGAGGACCTCGGGTCGCGCAACGCAAGAGCCCACGCCGCGCCGCATGCGTCTCGCGGCTCCGTGGGCGGCCCGCACCGGGCCGGCCCCGAAACATTGGGGTCTCGACGATCAGTCGAGCGTGCCGTAGAGCCGCCCAATCACGTCGGCCATCGGAAGGCCCGCAGCGATGTCGGCGAACATCCCCGCTTCCTTCTCGTCGATTGCCTCGCAGCGCGCGATGACCTGATCCACCAGTTCGATCGGCACGAAGCAGACACCGGTCTCGTCGGCCACGACGATGTCGCCCGAGGCGACGGTCACCCCCGCCACGCTGATGGTGGAATTGATCTCGACCGAGGACCCACGCCACTTGCCGGTCGCCGGGCTGATGTCACGGCTCCAGATGGGAAAGCCCCGTCGACGTGACTGCCCCACGTCGCGGACCGCGCCGTCGACGATGGCGCCGGCAAGCCCGCCCCGCGTTGCGCACGCCGCGACGATGCCGCCCATGTTCGAGACCTCGGGGAGACCGGAAATGACGATCACGTCCCCTGCTTCGGCCAGTTCGATGCCGTGGATTTCGGCCATCAGCCAGCTGCCTTCACTGACGGCGCGGTAGGGGTCCATTCTGCTGGGCACGTTGCGCAACGTGATCACCCGGCCGACGACGCGTTCCTCAGGCAGCGTGGGGATCAGGGTGGAGGCACCCAGGATGCCGGTGACGCCGAAGGCGTCGAGCGCATCAGCAACCGTGGCCGAAAGGTCCTCCAGTGCAAGGAATCTCTCGACGATACCGTCGGTCAATGGCTTCGGCATCGGGTGCACGTCAACCCAGTCGAAGTGCTGTTTCGTCGTTTCGGTCATGGTGGTTACTTCCTTCTGGTTGTGGGTTTGACAGATGTGCGCGATTCCCGAGCGGCCCACGCCTCCGAGAAACGGGAGACGCACGTGTTGTGGGTGAGCGACCGGCGAGTGGTCACGGGTGTCTGGTAGTTCCTCGTCTCGCCGGCCGTCCGACTAGCCTCCTCGCCCCGACGCCTGGGGGCGATCACGCCGATTCCCGGCGGGTGAAGTTCCGAGTAATCCGGTGTCGGTCTCGTCCAGTGGCGGGGCTGCCGCGCCGCCGGCACTTTGAAGGGCGTCGCCTCCGAAGTCGTTCGAAAGGTGCCGTACGACCGAATGGGCATGGTTGCCGTTTCGGGCGGAGTTGTCCCATTCGATCAGCATGGATTCGCCTTGGATTCGGTAGTAGTTCGCGCCCGCGTCGAGCGGCCCGGCCCAAGCGAAGTACAGGTCGTCGACGTTCCAGCTCGAAGCGAGTCCGGCGGGCAGCCCGTCGTGATACGCCCGCACCAGGCGATCCAGCCGATCCTTCTGGCCCGCGTCCAAGTCAGCGCCACGAATGCCCTTGGGAGCCAGCGTCATCGAAAGCAGCTCGTGATCCCGAAACCCGTATCCGATCTCGGCATCACGCGCCGCCCCACCTCGCCTCATTCGTTCCATCAGGTCGTCGTCTCCTGGGCGCCGACGAAAGATCTCGTGCAGCTTCATCACGGTCGCGCCGTCCTGCAATGCCGACCGATTTCCCATCACGATGTCGGCGGGCGCCTGATCGAGCAGAACGGCCGACGCGCGGGCGTCGGCGGATAGGGACGTGACGAGGTCCCTACCCGCCGACTGGAACGCTCGGAGGGGATCGAGCGTTGCGCCGCCGGGAAGCGTCGTGACCGCGGGGTCCAAGCCGAAGAACCGCGGTGTGGTCGACCGCACTTCTCCTCCGACGATGAGGAAGTTGACCGATACGTGGTGTCCGCCGAAGCGCCAACCCCAGGGGCGCTGGCCCTCCGGATCGCCGAAGACGCGCAGGTAATACCGAGAGGGGTCACGCCCGCGGCGGGTGTCGAATTCCGAGGCGAAGCCCTCCACGTGGTCGAGGATGTTCTCGGTGCCGATGATCGTCGACACGAGCGCGTAGCCCTCCGGAGACAATCCGGAGGCGACCAGTTGCATGGCGCGTCGCTGCTGCCAGACGAATTGGCAACCGAACGTCAGCCCGCCGTGGTCCGTCGGCGTGTAGTACCACCGTCTGCGCTCGGCCTCGTGATCTCCTCCAGGTGGACCCCACCAGGCCAGGACGCGTTGCTCGGCGTCAAGATCCGCCAGCCAGGCCGTGGCCGCCCGCGACATGTCGCGGGCGATTCTCGCGGCCGCGGTGTCTGGCTCAGTCGGCATCTTCACCCTTCCCCTGCGTCCAATCCCGGTGCCGTTCCACCTCAGTAGAAGATCGGCCCCAAGATCCCACCGCCAGCAGCGATGGCGTCGCCGTTGATCGCCACACTTAGGGGTGAGGCGAGAAAGGTGACGACCCGCGCGACTTCGACCGGTTGGACGAGTCGGCCGATGCTGACGTCGGCGGCCAACCCCTTCTTGAACTCGGACTCCGTCACGCCCTTCGCTGCGGCACCGTTGCGGATAATGTTCTGAACGCCTTCGGTTTCGGTCAGCCACGGATGGACGACGGTGACGTTGATCCCCTGTGGACCGAGTTCATCGGCCAGGTTCTTCGACATCGCGGCCACCGCGACGTTGCGTATGGAACCGAAGACGGAACCGGTGCGCCGCGCGTTGAGTCCGCTGATGTTGATGATTCGTCCCCATCCGCGTTCGATCATCTGGGGTGCGACCGCCTTCGCGCAGCGCAGGTAACCCAGCACCTTGGTCTCGATCTCGGAGCGCAGCTCGTCGTCGTCGAGATCCACCAGACCCGTCGGAGGGCCGCCCGCCGCCTTGGCGGCGCTGTTGACCAGGATGTCGACGCCACCGAGCCGCTCGTTGACTTCGTGCACCGCGACCGACACCCCCTCGTCCTGAGCAGTGTCGGCTGCGATGCCGATCGCCTGGTAACCCAGAGTCTGAAGCTGACCGGCGGCCGCCTCCACGGCGCCGCGGTCTCGTGCGAGAAGCGCGACGTGCACCCCCTCGGCACAGAGTTCCCGTGCGATGGCGAACCCCAGGCCTCGGCTCCCACCGGTCACCAAGGCCCGCTTGCTATTCAGTTTCAAGTCCATGGTCGCTTGCTCCCATCGTCTGGCGGCCGCATCCGCGGGCCGCTGAGTTGGCCGTTCTTGCAGCGGGTTTGGGTCCCGATGTCTAGGAGTGCAGACCGAGCACGTCACGCCACTGCCAGGTGTCGCTGTACTGCTGGAACTTCACGATCTTGTCGCCCTCGAAGTCCCAGACGTGGGCGAAGATCGCGTCGAGTGGGACGTCCGAGACGGTCGTGCCGACGTAGCGACCCTCCACCAGTACGGTCGTCTCCCCCGCAGCGATGCGGTTCACGTTGATGTGAAAGTCCTTGAAATCCTTGGCAAGTGCGTCGAACACCGTCTTCTGCACGGCATCGTGGCCCACTACTGGGCTGCCCGGCGAATAGGGAATGTTCTCAGCCTCGATCCACGGAGCGTCCTCGGCGAGAATGTCGAAGATTGGCTGGAAGTCGCCTTTGGCGAGGTGTGCGTAGACGTTTTCGATGACGTTGTGGTAGCTCATGGGTTCTGTAGTCCTTGGTGTCGTCGTGGGTACTTGTCGAATTGCCAGTTGGATGGAGCTGCTTCGGAACTCGTGCTAGTCGGGTGGCCCCTTCGCTCGTGCAGTGACCACGCGGTTGCGCAGAACGCCTATGCCTTCCAGTTCGACCTCGACGACTTGACCGGCTCGTAGGAGCCGGCCAGAGGCGAGGCCCACCCCGCCCGGGGTACCGGTGAGGATCACGTCTCCCCGCCACAAGGTGGTGTATTGGCTGACTTGAGAGACGAGTTCTGCGATCGGGAAGATCATGTTGGCCGTACTGGACTCCTGGCGTACCTCGCCGTCGACCACCGTGCGCAAGACCATGTCGTGGCGCTCGCGGGCGCTATCCGCAACCAGCAGCGCCGGGCCGAGTGGTTTGAAGCCGTCGAAACCCTTGGCCAGCCCGACGTTTGATCCGGCGACAGCTGGATTCGTGCCATCTTGGACGTCTCGGGCGGTGACGTCGTTGGCGACGGTCAGACCCGCCACGTGCGACCAGGCCCTGCTCACTGGTACGTCCGACGCGGGCGTCCCGATCACCACCGCCACTTCCCCTTCGAAGTCCACCGCCGAATCGGCGATCCTTGGAAGGGGAATGTCGTCGGTAGGTCCGATCACCGCCGACGCCGCGGTGAAGAACACCCTCGGAACCCGAGGAAGTTCCGCGCCTATCTCGGCGGCGTGATCCTTGTAGTTCAACCCAACGATGACCAGCTTTCCCGGGCTGGCGATCGGAGCTTGGACCGTCACCGCTTGCTCCTCGACGGAGCGCGTGACCCTGGCCCGGGCCAGTCGATCCATCGCGCCTGACTTCACCAGATCGGACAAGCTGGCGCCTCCGACGTCGAGGAGGTCGTAGCGAGTTTCAACGACGCGCGCCACACCCGCCGTCGTCTGCGCTACTAGCACGTTGACTGTCTCCGTTCTTGTCTCGCCGTCGTCGTATCCGCTCCAATTGCGGCCCCGCCAATGTTTCGCCTACGGGGGTGGTGTGTCCAATATCTATTCAGGAAGATCGTGATACTCAGCGGCTATCGGACGGGTTTCGTTTCAGCCGCAATAAACGGCACGGGGTTACCCGCCGCGGTGGCAATACTTCAAAACTATCGAGTGGGCAATCGAGAAGTATTGGACCGGATCACATCGCGCTTTGTAATGTGAGCTAGGACAGGACATCTCGCCTGTTTGGACAGCAAAGTCCCAGGACCGCGTCCGACACGACACCGCGTCGCAATGATCGCGAGTTGCCTACCGACCGGAGGAATGTCGAGGTATTCGAAAACATCGACACCGCCCATTGATGGCTGGTGATGACCGCAGGGAATTGCTGGCCTGAAGGCGAGCACATCCAACCCTGACAACTATTGAAAGGTGATGCTGAAATGCCGACCAAGACCGAAGTCGCAGTGCGAGGAATTCCGACGGCGACGAACGTCGACCACGTGGGATTTACGGTCAACGACCTCGACGAGGCGGTGGCGTTCTGCGTCGACGTGCTCGGCGGGGAGGAGGTCTTCCGGGCTGGCCCCTTCGCAGATCCCGAGAGTGACTACATCGCGACGCACTTCGACGTTCATCCGCGGGCGTCCGCGAACATCGCCATGGTGCGGCTCGGGCCGACGCAGGTGGTGGAACTGCTGGAGTGGGAATCGCCGGATCGGCGCAACGCGTGGCCGCGGACCAGTGATGCGGGCGCCGCGCACATCGGGATTCACGTCAAGGATGTCGACGCGGCGATGGGCTATCTGGCCGAGAACGGGTGCGTCGCATGCGGCGATCCCATGCTCTTGGCCGACGTGCCGAACGCAGGCACCAGGCTCCAGTTCCTAAGGACGCCGATCGGGCTCTACCTGGAGCTGGTATCGCACCCGGACCAACCCTTCCCCTACGAGGCGCAAACCAAGGCGCGCCTGCTGCCCAACGCGCCCGAATGGCGCAACGGATGACTCGTGGTGGGTGCGGCGGGCTGGCCCCAGGCATCATCGGTCTGCCGAGCAGTCGAACCCGTTAGGCGGCCAGATCCGTCGGTCACGCCCAGGTGGGCGGGGTACCTCAAATATTCGAATCGAACGCGCGAAAGGACGATGCAGTGGCGCTTTCTGTAGGACAACCTCCCGTCAACACGGACGTGGTGGTGGTTGGGAGTGGAGCAGGCGGGGCCGCTGTGGCCGGCGAGCTGGCACGCAACGGCTTGCGTGTCGTCGTCATCGAGGCCGGCGTGGCGGGAACGGGCGAGCACGGCCGGAATCTGGATAGCAGCCCCGCCGGCACCCCGGGATTCGCCGACTTCCTCGCTCGCGCTCTTGAGCCGCTGAACCGGGCTACGGCCGGTCCGCCGAGGCTGCCAGGTCTGGTCGGGATACACCGTGTCGGCGGCATGCTGGTGGGTTGGACTCACAACTCCCCCGCTCCGGACTGGTGGGAGTTGCCCTCGTGGATCGACCGGCGCCGGTGGGATGAACTCGTCGTCCGGGCCTCGGTCCTTCTGCACGTAGGCACCGAGTACAGCACCGAGGACGACCGCTACAAGGAATTCGAGGGCATCGTCGCTCGCCGCGCCGGCGCGTTGCCCCCCGGGCGAGACGTGCAGCCGATGCCGGTGGCGGCGCAGCCCTTGAAGGGTGGCGGGTGGCGGTACAGCGGCGCGGACGACTTGTTCCGGGGCGCGCACGACAACGTGCACCTGATCGCCGATCACGTGGTCCGCAGCGTCATACATGAATCGGGAGTTGCCAAGGGAGTACTCGCCCACCCGGTTGACGGTGGTGGTCCCGTCCTGATCAACGCCGATGCCGTGGTCGTCGCGGCGGGCACGGTGGGTAGCGCTCAGTTGATCTCGGCGTCGGGCCTCGATGCCGGCCCTGCTCTGGGCGCGTATCTCACCGAACACACCATCGTGGCTTCTCGGGTGCATCTCAAGGATGACCTGCGCCGCAAGGGGACGTCGACCGTGTTCCCGCCGTGCGTATGGATCCCCGCCTCACGCGCGCACGAGTGGTCGACGACGATTCAGGCCACGCAATGGAACTTCAACCCCGCGATTCCGGCCGACGCGCCGTTCGACAACACGATCGACCTGCTCTCGTTCTGCCCAGTCGACCCGAACGAGACCAACCGGCTGGAGTTCGACACAGAACGCGAAGACGCCTACGGCCTGCCCACGGCAACGGGCGCAGTGGAGTTGAGCGACAACGACTTCGAGGTGGCAAGCAACGCGTTGCGCGAGATGTTCCTGTTGTCGAGCGACCTAGGCGATCTCGTCACGGGCTGGGGCATGCAAGTGCCGGCCCGTGGAGGATCAATGCATCTGATGGGCTCGTGCCGCATGGATGCGGCGCAATCCCCGACCTCGGTTGTCTCGGCGGACGGTCGACTCTGGGGCTATGAGAACTGCTACGTGGCGGGCAATGCAGTACTCGGAGAGCGAAATGCCTCGAACCCGACGCTCAGCACCGTCGCCTTCGCGCTCCAAACCGCCGATGCGATCTTGAGCGGCTCCACACCGACCTTGGTATCCGACGCGAAGGAGAAACCATGATCATGGGCGTTCATCACACGGCCTTTTCCACGCCCAACCTCGAACGACTCAAGTCATTCTATTGCGACCTATTTGGGCTCGAGGAAGTGATGCGGTTCGGCTGGGAATCGGGCGACGATCTGTGCGACAGCATCGTCGGGCTCACCCGTTCCGCAACGAATTTCGTGTTCTTGCGGAGCGGAAACACGCATCTGGAAATCTTCGAGTACACGCATCCCACACCCAAGCCGCGAGACCCGCAATGGAGGGTCTCCGACTACGGCATCACCCACATCTGTTTCGAGGTCGCCGACATCCATGCCGAATTCTACCGCCTCGCCAAGGCAGGAATGCGCTTTCAAAACGAAGCACCGATCGATGCCATGGGCATGTTACACGCGGTCTACGGTTTCGATCCCGACGGAAACATCGTCGAATTGATCGAGTTTCCTGACCGCGAACAGTTGAGTGAATCAACGTCACTCACTGGCGCACCCCTGCTCAACGGAAGCCGATCGCTGTTGTCGGAGTTGGACTAGCGGGGATGGGTGGCGTCGACCATCGGAGGCGTGACGTTCGCGCCAACCCGAGTGGAACGGAAGCGACCTTCGACTCGCGAGGCGACTTACCGCCGACCCGGCGGAGTCGACCCTCAGTTCGAGCAACCCGGTGACACGCGAGCACGATAGCGCCGGACACACCGGCAATGCTTGCCCCTCCCCGAGGGTTGAAGGCTTGCTCGATGGACCGGCAAGGTGCTCGGCCTCTTTAACGGCGAAGACGCCCGAATGGGGCGTGACCAAGTTGGCGACGGCACTCGGGCTACCGGAGTCGACGACGTTCGACATCGTCGCCAGTTTCGTCCAAACCGGGCTGCTGCAAGAAACTCTGGACGCCCGGCACCGACCTGGCTGGCGGGTGCTGCTGACCAATCGTCGCATGATGAAGTCTTCTTGCTGCCGCCCTCGCGTGCACCGCACTCTTGGCGCACATCGCGGCCTCTTGCGTCGGAGTGGCGAACCGCGATGGCGGCCCATGCTGACCGGGACACTCCCGCCCACCACGGGAGGGAGCGCCTTTACGAGCTGGGTCACCAATTGTCCCGATATCGCGGAACTCGCAGTTACGCACACGGTCGGGGCCCGCCTTGGCCTCGTCGACCACGTAGTCCAATTCATGAATTGGCTAGCGGCTGACGTTGTCGCACAAGCACTTCTGACCTCTTGTCATGGCTACCAGGAAGATTGTGAGGCGGCTTGGAACTGGACCGCAATCGCGCAGATCGGTTCCGCAACAACATAACTCAGCCCAGCGCCGTCGGGGGGTACTAAAGAGCAGGTGCGAGACACACCTCCATATTGTTCATGGCAGGGAACCAAACTACGAATGATGCTTGGGGAACACCAACCAACGGTCGATTGCTGGGCCTAGGTGGGCAAAGCGAAAGGGAGCTCGAGATGAAAATCGTCACGATTGGACGAGGAATGATCGGCGGCGGCCTGGCTCGCCTCTGGCGGGCGGCTGGCCACGATGTCACGGAACTCGGCCGGAATGGCGGGAACGCGTCGGACGCGGACGTGATCCTGGTGGCGGTACCCGGATCCAAGATCTCGGCTGCCCTGTCAAAGGTGACGGGAGTGGTGGGCAAGATCGCAATCGACGCGACGAACATCATGCCCGCGCGCCAAGGCGACTTCCACTCGTACGCCGAGGAAGTGAAGTCCTTCACCGGCGGACCGGTGGCCAAGAGCTTCAACATGAACTTCGGGGAGCTCTTCGACAAGGTGAGCGACCAGCGCGTGCGTCCGAGTAATTGGTACGTCGCGGACGAGGACGCCGTCGGGCTCACCGAGCAGCTCATACGCGACGCCGGGTACGACCCGGTGCGCCTCGGGGATCTGTCCAGGGCCCGCGCGTTCGAGGACGCGGTCTGGCTGCTCATGGGGGTAAAGCCCCAGGGCGGTGTGTTCTATCGGTTCGCCGTGCCCGGCGAACTCTGATCGCACCGACCGTCGCGGTCCCACCCATCACCAGAAGGAGACAGGCTCATGACTCGACCGATCCGCATCGCCGTGACGCTGCAACCCGGCAATGCCCCGGACTACCCCACGTGGCGGGCCGCGGTGCTGCACGCCGAAGAGCTCGGGGCCGACATCGTCTTCGGCTGGGACCACTTCCACCGGCCCGAGATCGCCGAACTCAACCAAGGTGTACCAGTGCTGGCCGACGCGCAACCCGACGTCACCCACTTCGAGGGCTGGACCGCGCTGGCCAGCTGGGGCGAGATCACTCACCGCGCCCAGATCGGGCTGCTCGTCACGGGCATGGGCTACCGCAACCCCGACCTGCTGGCCGACATGGCCCGCACCGTCGACCACATCAGCGGCGGCCGGCTGATCCTCGGCCTCGGCGCGGGCTGGTACGAAAAGGACTACACCAGCTACGGATACGACTTCGGCAGCTGGAAGTCACGCTTCGACCTATTCGAAGAAGGACTGACACGCATCAAGGCCCGCTTCGGTGAGCTCATTCCGCCGCCGGTCCACGACATCCCCATCCTCATCGGCGGCACCGGCCCCAAGCGAACCCTGCCGCTGGTGGTGCGGTACGCCGACATCTGGCACACCTTCCTTGGGGTCGAGGCATTCACCACGGCCACCGCTCAACTCGATGAGATGGCTGCGGCCGCGGGACGCGACGGCGGCGAGATCGAACGATCGGTGCACTGGTTCGACTCAGACAGCGCCGAGGCCTACCGCTCCGCCGGCGCGAGTGTCTTCGTCCACGAGATCGCCCCCGATCCCATCGCCGGTTACGACTTCGGCACCTTGAGGGAGATGCTGGCCTGGCGCGATCGCCACAACGAAGTCTGACGGCAGGAGCGCCCACCACGCCATGGCCAGCCACTGGTGGGGCCACCCCAGGCGCCGAAAGCGCCCGGCGCCCTCGATGCTGGCGAAGTGTTGGCAAGGGCCTTTGGACGGACCCGACGTACGAGCCCGGGTGCGGTGGACCAGGTTTCGTGAGTTCGAATGGATGCGCTTTGACCCTTTCGGGTGCGTACCGGTAGGGCAACTGCTAGGGCGTGTCTCCCATATGGGCGACACACCCTAGCTAGTGATCGACGCTGTCGACGTGGCGGTGCGGGTCGCGTCCAACGTGATCGGGATCTTCAGGATCTTCGATATCGAGCACAGGGCGCGTGCCTGCTCTGTGAGTTCAGCGAACTTCTCGTCGGTGATACCCGGCAGGTCGGCCTCCACGACGAAGTGGATACCCTCCACCGAATAGCCGTGCCCGTCCGAGCCCTGGTCGTCGGTGCCCATGGTGAGTTCGGCTGTGGTGCTGATTGATTCGACGGCAGCACCGGCCTTCAAGGCGATATTCGCCAGGGCGTGGTTGTAGCAGCCCGCGTGACCGGTAACGAGAAGTTCTTCTGGAATGGCCCCGCGTGCGCCCTCGAATCGGCTGGCGAACGTGTACGGCGCCTCGCGGACGGTGTCGGTGGTCGTCGTCGACAGCGATCCGGCGCCTTCTTTGAACGAGCCGTACCACTGCGCATGTCCGGTCACGGTTGTCATGGAATTTCTCCTTCGATTGCGATGAAAACGCGTGAACTTGCTTGACGAGTCAGGTGGTCGACCCGATGGCCGCGACGTCGGCGATGTCTGCGCCCAAGTGGTACTCGATGTCGGACTTCTCTTGCAGGCCACGCTCGAACAGGCCCTTGGTGACCGATTGGAAACCCGGGGTCGGCACGGCTGACCAGAAGGCGTCGGAGTGCAGTGGGTATTCGCTGTCGGGCAGACGGGTGTATTTGTTGATGAACGACTTGATCTCAGCCAGGGCCCGATGGTCCCAGCGCGAGACCCGCACCGCGTAGTCGTGGACGAAGGCCACGAACTCATCATCGGGGATCGATCGGTTGACGTAGCCGTACCGCTCGGCGGTATCGCCGTCGTAATCACCTCCACCAAGCAGGATTTCGAAGGCTCTGCCGCGGCCGACCAGAGCCGGGAGTCGGCCCGCGGCGCCACCGCCGGGCACTGCGCCGAACCCGACCTCCATCTGTCCAAGGATGGCCTTCTCGCGGCTGGCGAATCGGATGTCGGTGGCCAGCACGAACTCGCTTCCCGCGCCGCGGGCGATCCCCCGCACGGCACTGATGGTGACCGCTGACAACTTGCTGATCCGCACGGTGATGTCCACCCAGGCCGCGTAGCCAGTGAGGCTGGGCAACGCCTCGGTCACCGCGTGATCGGCGGCCAAATCGTAGTGAGCCAGGTAGAAGTCGGGGTCGGCGCTGGTGAAGACGACCACGTTGACGGTGTCGTTGGACTCCAATTCGGTCAGCAGTTCCTTGAGGTCCCGCATCATGTCGGGCCCGATCACGTTGACCGGCGGATTGTCGAAGGTGACCAGCCACAGCGTGGGAGACACCTCGGTGAGGCGAAGGTGGGTCGGGGCGAAGTCGTCGATGAAGGCCATGCGAGCACCGTACCACCTCACTTTGAATTTACTAGTGAGGATGCGTACGGCCGGCTTCATGGCACGCAGACCAGCCGATCCCACGGCGCCCACCACCAACCCGCGCCCGGGCTAATCGACGCGCGCCACGGGACTGGAAGAGCTGCCTGAATCCGTAACTCCCCCTTCAACACCGAGAGAAGAGACATCATGACCGCTCAACCGGCCGCCTTCATCCATAGCCTGGGAACCTCACCCTGTAATGATCAGCAAGCACCCCCCTGACTGGTATTTATCAAGTCAGATGGGTAAAGTTCATCATGTGGCAACGAAGAGCGTCGACGACTGGCAGTGCTCGGTCGCCCGCAGCATGACGGTACTGGGCGAGCGGTGGACCATTCTCATCCTTCGCGAAGCCCTCCTGGGAACCACTCGATTCGCTGACTTCGAACGCAACCTCGGCCTGCCGCCGGACCGCCTCGCAGACCGCCTCGCAACACTCGTGGAGTACGGCGTCATGACCAAGGAGTCCTATCAGGAACCAGGTCAACGGCGACGCCCCTCCTACCACCTCACGCCCGGTGGCCGCGAACTGCACGTGCTCATTGGCGCCCTCCAACAATGGGGCGACCAACACCTTCCCCGCCCTCAAGGCCCCACGATGATTCGCAAAGCCAGACGCACGGAGCGGCCAGTGCACGTCGCGTTCATCGACGACCTCGGGTACGAAGTGCCCGCCGATGACGTCGCCACCATCCCCACCGGCAACTGACGCACCACTCGGACCCCGCCCGATCGACCAGGTCCGTTCCGATCTGCACAATCGGGCGACTACATCCCCCCGCGCCAACGACTGCATGCACAGCCATTCATCGCGATTCTAATCTTATTGTTACCATAAGTTTCTCTTACTTTTCTTAGAGTTCCTGTACGGTCAGTGCTCATACGAGGGGCCGATGGCGCGTCTGCGCTTTGCAGCGGAAGGGGCCGTGATGGCCGAGTTGGGTTCGCAGGCCGTGGTTTTCGGAGCGGGCATTGCGGGGCTGCTGGCCGCCCGGGTGCTCTCGGAGTTCTACGGGTCGGTCACGGTGGTGGAGCGCGATGCGCTGCCTGATCACCCAGACCAGCGCAAAGGGGTGCCGCAGGGGCGTCATCTACACAACTTCCTCAGCCGCGGCAGTCAGGTGATCGGTGATCTGTTCCCTGGCATTCTGAGCGAACTCGCCGCCGCCGGGGCGGTTGTCGACGACGGCGACGACCTGTCGCGGGTGTACATCCGCGTCGGCGGCTACGAACTGAAGCCCGCTGGCCGACTGGCCGATCCTGGACCGCTGGCGGCATACCAGGCCAGTCGTCCCTTACTGGAGTTTCACCTTCGCCGACGAGTTGCCGCGCTGGACAATGTCACGATTCTCGACAACCACGACGTAGACGAACCGGTGATCACCGGTGACACCGTCACCGGCGCGCGAATCATCAACCGCGACAACGGCAGCGCCACGGTTCTGGAGGCCGCACTCGTGATCGACGCGACGGGGCGGGCAGCGCACACCGCGCACTTCCTGGACGGTCACGATTTCGGTGTCCCACCAGAGGAACGGCTACCGTCAGCCGGGGGCTACTCCAGTCAGTTGTTGCGCATCCCCGCGGGACGCATCACCGATCGGATGGCGTTCGTCAACCAAGGGAGCAAGGCACCGGGCGCACTGCTGGTGGCCTATGAACACGACACCTGGATGCTGGCGATCGCCCACCCTGCCGAGTACGGCGACCCCCCAAGGAATTTCACCGAGATGATGGATTCGGCGGAGCATCTACTCCCTTCGACGATCACGGCCGGACTTCGGGTGGCGACACCTGTTGGGGCCATCTCGATCTCTCGCAGCACCGCCGCCGCCTGGCGACGCTATGACCGAATGCCTCGGCTCCCGGGCGGCCTGGTAGTGCTCGGTGACGCGCTGTGCAACCTCAATCCTCTGTACGGGCAGGGCATGACGATGGCCGCCATACAGGTGCTTGCACTGCGTGACTGCCTGGACGCGGGCGACGCCGACTTACCGCGGCGCTTCTATCGCGCTGCCGCCGAACACATCGGGCCGGTATGGGCAGTGAAACGGGCCAACGATCGCGCGCCTTCCACCGGCGCTGCACGCACCCGGCGACAGCGGTTGCGCAGCGGGGTGCAGCACGCCGCGCTGAGGGCCGCGACCATCGACATTGCCGTGGCCGAGCGATTCCTCCGCGTCCGCGGTCTCATCGACCCGCCTGCGCGACTACAAGACCCGGCCCTGTTCGCGCGGGTCCTGATCGCCAATCTCCGGCACCCCCGCCGGAGGCCGGGTATCG
>NZ_JBOGDD010000916.1:0-2224 GCF_050701675.1 Mycobacterium sp.
AGACGACCTGCAGGCCCTCGGCGTCCAGTTGCTCCGCGAGCGCCTCGCCCTGCTCGTCGAGCACATCCGTCGCGATGACCCGGGCGCCCTGACGGGCGAGCAGATCCGCATGCGCAGCCCCCTGCCCCTGTGCGGCGCCGGTGACCAGCGCTACCTTGCCTTCCAGCCGATTAACCATGGCGATCAGCTTCCCGGCCACCCCCGCAGCGCGCCACTGTGCGTGGACATGAACCGTGCACATCACATTGGCCCGAGATCTAAGCGCCTGTACGCATCGACAGCCAAAAGCCGAACGCTTGAGGTCGGCGCCAATTGCGGGGACGCGTCTGCTCACCGACCTTGGGAAGGTACCGCCGAACCACCGAAAAGGAATCGAGCTACGCCATGGATCTTGGACTCTTCAGCCCGCCGTATGCGCAGGAGTACGTCGCCGGCCGGCGCACCCTGCAGGAGGTGATCGAGTGGGACCTCCAAATCGCAAGGTGGGCCGACGAATACGGCCTGGCCGAGCTCTTCTTCGCCGAACACCACACCATCGGCCACGAGCCGAACCCGGCTCCCGACCTGATGATCGCCGCGGCAGCACGCGAGACCCAGCGGCTCCGACTCGGCGCTGCGGCCCACCTGCTGCCGTACCACAACCCCATCGCACTCGCGGACCGGTTGATGTACCTCGACCACTTGACGGGCGGGCGGTACATCGCGGGCTTCGCGCCCGGCTCGTTCCCGACGGACGCGCAGCTGTTCGGTGGCGGGCTGCAGAACAACGCGAAGATGATGGACGAGGCCATCGACATCATCATCGCCATCTGGACCCGCCAGGGGCCGTTCCGCATCGAGGGCGAGTTCTGGACCGTCGACATGCCTGCCCACTCCGACCAGTGGAATGGACCGCACCTCAAGCCCTTCCAGCGGCCGCACCCCGAAGTCGTGATGACCGGCGTCCAGCCCACGTCGCCCACGTTCGCCGACGCCGCCCGGCGCGGCTTCTCGCCGATGAGCCAGCAGGTTGGCATGGCGGCGCTCCGCCAGCAGTGGGAGACGTACTCGAACACGGCGATCGAGGTCGGCCACACGCCCGACCGGGCGAACTGGCGCGTCATGCGCGACGTCTTCGTCGCCGAGACCGACGAAGAGGCGCGCCGGCTGTTCCTCGAGGGGCCGGCCGGTCGCACCTGGGATGAGCTCGTGCTCCCGACGTTCCGCGTCGTCCGCGACCGCGGCGGCAAGCCGTACGCGCTCGGCGAATTGCTCCTCGACCCCGGCATGACCATCGACGAGCTGACGCTTGAGTGGATGGTCGACCACTTCTTCATCGTCGGCTCCCCCGACACGGTCATTGAGAAGATCACGCAGTTCAACGAGGACCTCGGCGGCATCGGCGCCCTTCTGTCGTTCACCTTCGACTTCAGCCATGACCCCGAGCCCTACCGGCGCCACCTTGAACTCCTCGGCCGCGAGGTCGGCCCGCAGATCGCCACGATCGGCCCCCGCGCCGTCAGCTACGCATGACCGGCGCCACAACCCCTGCGATCGTCTACGACGCCGAGCCCGGGGTGTTGGAGCTGACCGTCCGCGGCCTGCACGAGGGCGTACTCGCCGGTGCGCCGGTCGAGTCGGTTCACGTGCTGCACCGCGACGCGGGCGGGCGTAGCGGCGTCTGGGAATGCACGCCCGGGCGCTTCGAGTCCGCACGCAACGGCGACACAGAGCTGATGCACTTCATCGCCGGCGCGGGCACCATCACCACCGTCGACGGCACGGTCCACGAGATCTCCCCAGGCGTCGTGCTCGTCGCCCCGGACGGGTGGCGCGGCACCTGGGACATCCGCGAGACGGTCCGCAAGGTCTACACGATCTGGACCACGGGGCCCTGAGAGTGCACAGAGGGCGGCGGTCAGTTCCGGACGCCGCCCTCTCGACTACCCCGTACCGTCGTCGTACGGTCCGATGGTGACCGTCCCCGCGGCACGTTCCACAGGTGCCGGTCCGGCACGAACTGGACATCGCAAAACCGTTGTCCGTCAATGTATCCAGTAATGATTGGCGTGACGGCACTTCGACGGTGGCACCGGCAGGCGCCCAGATCGCGGTGAACGGCTCGGCAAACTCGACCAGTGCCGACACTCCGCCGAAGTCTTCGAAGTGCACGCGGGAAGCCCGCCAGTGTGCCGTCAGCGGTCGCTCCGACTCCAGAACCGGTGGCGAGGCACAGCAGTAGATG